>DMHI01000117.1 GCA_003449515.1 Lysobacteraceae bacterium
CGGCGCGGCGGCGGGCTTCGCGGCAGGCGTCGGCGCGGCCACCGGCACGGCGGCGGGCGCGGATACGCCCTCTTCGATCTCGATCCGCGCGACGACGTGGCCCTCGCTCAGCGCGTCACCCAGCTTGACGGTGATCTCGCGGACGATGCCGGCAAACGGCGCCGGCACTTCCATGGTGGCCTTGTCGCTTTCCAGCGTGACGAGGCCCTGATCCTTCTTGACGCGGTCGCCGACCGCGACGAGGAGCTCGATCACGGGAACGTCGCTGCTGCTGCCAAGGTCGGGCACCTTGGCGTCGCGGATATCGGCCATGTCCCCTCCGAGGGGCGCGAATACAGACCGCCATTCTGGCTCCGGGGCCGGCGGGGCGCCATCCCTCGCGCCGTGTGCCGAGCCCTGCCCGGCGCCGGCGCGGCCTCGACACCGCCGATCGCGGGCGGCTGGCACACTCACGCTCCCTCCAGTGCGCCTCGCCTGCACCACGCATGTCCGATCTGCCGCTGCACCGCCGCCTGGCGATTCTCGTTCTGTTGCTCGCGGCCGTGCTGGTCCTCGCCTTCCAGGGCTCGCGCCCGCTGTGGGAACCCGACGAGGGCCGCTTCACCAACGTCGCTTTGCAGATGCTGCACACCGGCGACTTCATCAGCCTGTACCGGCATCACGACAGCTTCCACTTCACCAAGCCGCCCGTGACCTACTGGGCGATCGCCGCCAGTGTCAGCGCCCTCGGCTGGAACGAATGGGCCGTGCGGCTGCCGAACGCGCTGGCCTGGCTGGGTGTGGTGGCCCTGCTGCTGCGGATCGGGCCGCACTTCGCGCCGAAACGGCCGTGGCTGCCGGCGCTGGTCTACGCCACCCTGCCCTTCCCGCTGCTGGCCGCGCACGTGGTCACCACCGACACACCGCTGGCCTTTGCGACGACGCTCGCCTTCGCCTGCTACGTGATCGCACGCTTCGAGAGCCGTCCCGGCTTCGTCGTGGCGATGTGGGCGGCCTTCGGCCTGGCCTTCATGAGCAAGGGCCCGCCGGGGCTGCTCGGCCTGCTCGGCATCCTCGCCTTCCACCTCATGCATCGCGGTGGGCCGCGCCTGTTCCCGCCGCTGGGCCTGCTGCTGTTCGCCATCGTCGGGCTGACCTGGTACGGCGTGGTGATCGCGCGGCACGAGGGCCTGCTCGCCTATTTCCTCGGCCACGAGGTGATCGCGCGGATCGCCACCGACACCCACAACCGCCACCCGGAATGGTGGGGCGGCTTCTACGTCTACGGCACCAGCCTCGCGCTCGGCACGCTGCCGTGGTGGCCGTGGGCGCTGGGCGCGGCACGGCGCATCGGCCTGCGCTGGCGCAACGCGGCGCCGGAAACGCGCCTGCTGCTGCTCTGGATCGGCATCGCCATGCTCGTCTTCATGCTGGCGCAGTCGCGGTTGCCGCTCTACATCCTGCCGCTGTTCGCGCCGATCGCCCTGCTGTTCGGCCGCGCGCTGCAGGACACGCCGCTCAGCACATGGCGGACGATCGCCATCGCTCTCGTCGCCGGCTTCGTGGTGTTCGTAAAGCTCGTCACCGCCCACAAGATCGAGGTGGCCGCGTGGCTGCCCGACCGGATCGGCGATGAGGTGTCGATCCACAAGGATTCGCGCAACTGGGCGCGCGAGCTGCAAGCCGTGCTGCCGTTCCGGCCGACCGAAGTGGTGTTCGTCAACGACATGGCGCGCTACGGCCTGCACCTCTATCTCGGCGCGGAAGTCGAGAAGATCGATTTCGACGGCGTGATGGCCGAGAAGCCGCTGTCCGACGCGCCTTTCGACGACACCGTGTACGACGAACTGCGCGAGCCCAAGGTGCTGACGCGCGCCTTCGTCATGCGACCCTGGGCCGAGGAGCGCTTCGTGGCGATGGCCGCCGCTGCCGGCTGGCGAGCGGAGAAGGTTGGCGGCGTGCAGGACCGCGTGGTCTACGTGCTGCGCCCGGCCTCGCGCTGAAGCCGTCCGAGGGCGGCCAGCGCGTCGACCGCGTGCTCCTGCGCCGAGCGGTAGAGCGGCTCGACCAGGCGACGCAGCGTGGCGCGGTCGCGGGCGGCGAACAGCCCATGACGGCGGCAGCGCGCGAGCAGCAACGCGTGGTCCTGGGCCAGCCCCATCCGCTCGGCGAGCTCGCCAAGCCCCGGCGTCTCCCAGTCCGCCCCGGGCGCGACCTCGGCGAGCGCGCTCTCCTGCTGCCGCAGCCGGCGCAGGCGGCGGCGCAGGCGATGCCAGTCTTCGGGATCGTCGCTGTCGACGGCACGGCGGCGCGCCTGCTCGACCCGCTTCAGCGAGCGCGCATGGCCACGCGCGACCACCGTGTCGGTCACCGCCGCCCATGGCAGCGTATCCAGCGCCTCACGGCCGCGCTGCAGGCGCTCGCGGCGGCGGGCGAAATCAGGATCGCGACGCAAGGCCACGGCGAGCCGCTCGGCACGCCGCGCAGCCACGCTGGCAAGCAGGCGCTCGCATTCGATCGGTCCGATCACCGCGTCGCGCGCCAGTTGCAGCAGGCCATCGCGCAGCGCATCGGCATCGCGCAGGGCGGACAGGCCTCGGCACAGCCCGCGCAGCTCGCGGTCGAGGCGATCGGCAGCGGGTGCGGAGGCGAGGGCCTCGGCGCACAACGCGAGCACCGCGCGGGTGCGACGGATCGCCTTGCGGCCCTGGTGCACGCCGGCATGGCGCTCATCGCCGGGTCGGCCGAGCTGGCGCGCCGCGCGCTCGAGCTCGTGCTCCGCATAGGCCCGCAGGCCATCGCCAATGCTGATCCTGTCCATCCGCGCCCCCATCGCCGCCGCGAATCTAGCAGGGCGAGGGGCATGGCGGGCAAGCTCTGCGCGGCAATCGGCTCCGGTGTTGGGCGCGCCGCTCAGGGCGCGTCGTCGCGGGCGGGTGCTGCGCGCAGCGCCTCGCGCACACCGACGGCCAGCGCCGGCTGATCGGCGAAGATGCCGGTGATGCCGGCGTCCACCAGCATCCTGAGCTGCGCATCCGCCGATTGCGCGCGCCCGTCCGCAGCGACGAACAGGTAAGGCGCTTCCGTGCGCAGGGTGTAGGCATGCACCGCGAAGCCGAGCCGCCGCGCTTCGGCCAGCCACGGTGCCGGCGAAGCCCCCAGCCGCGGCCGCGGATCGGCGGCACCTTCCGGCGCCGGTTGCGCCTGCAGCAGTGTCGGGATCCACGGCCCGAGGCCATCGATCTCGGCGCGCAGCGCGGCCAGCGCAGCGCCGGTCACGAAATCGGCGTAGTCCGTGCGCGCACCGAAGCCCGCCACCGCCGCCGCGATCCCGCCGTAACGCGCCTTGAGGTCATCGCCGCGGGCCGCGTGCCAGACCAGGTCGTAGGGCTGGCCAAAACTCGTCTGCGCCGGATCGGCGCGACCCGACATGTCGCCCAGCAGGAACACCAGCGGCAGCTCGATGCCGGCTGCAGGCAGCAGCGTCCGTCGCAGCCGCAGCAGGTTGTCGAGCTCGAAGCTCTGGATGAACACGCGCGCCGGATCGGTGAACTCGGCGGAGGCGAGGTCGTCGACCAGCATCGCGCTGGTGTCGAGGCCGATCGGTGTTCCATCGAGATGACGGCCTTCGTGCAGGAAGAAGGTGGGGTGCTTGGTCTCGGGATAGACCCCGATCGGCCGGCCCAGGCGCTCGCCCTCCTCGCGCGCCAGTGCGATCACCTCGGCGAACGTGGCGATGCCGAACCGGCCGTCGAAGCGCGCGCTCTTGGGTCGCACCGCCGGCCGCGTCTCGCGGGCGCGCAGGGTGCGCAGCTCGGCGAGGCTGAAGTCCTCGGTGAACCAGTCGGTGATCTCGATGCCGTCGATGCGTTTGGTGGTGCGGCGATCGGCGAACTCGGCGCGCTCGGCCACATCGGTACTGCCCGAGAGCGCGTTCTCGTGGCGGGCCACGAGGATGCCGTCGCGGGTGGGCACGAGATCGGGCTCGATGAAGTCGGCGCCCTGTGCAATCGCCAGCCGGTAGGCTTCGAGCGTGTGTTCGGGACGCTCGCCACTGGCGCCACGGTGGGCGATGACCAGCAGGGATGGCGCGGCAAGGGCGGGCATGGCGGTGAGCATAAGCGCCAGCAGCAGCGCGGTGCGGCGGGCGCTTTGCCAGAAGCGGCGGGGCATCGGAGTAGGCATGGGCGGAGTGTGGAGGGGACGGATGTCGAAGCGGTGACGCCAGCCGCGAAGGGCACCGGACACGCGCCGCCAGCCTCCCCATGATGCCGCAGCCGGGCCCGCCTGCTAGCCTCGCCGCATCGCCCTGCCGGAGTGCCCCATGCGCCTTGCTTCGTTTGCCGCCGCCCTGATCGGCCTTGCCGCGTCGGCGCACGCTGCCAGCGGCACGCCGACCAGCACCTCGAGCGCCCCGCCGGTGCAGCGCGATGTGGTGGGCAACCGCATCAGCGAGAACATCCCCACCCCACCGCGCGCGCTGCTGGAGCGGCTCGATCGCTACCAGAACACCCGCGGCGCGAACTTCGCCGGCTGGTCGGGCGACGATGCCATCCTGATCACCACGCGCTTCGCCGAAACCGCTCAGGTGCACCGCGTGCGCCAGCCGCTGGGCATGCGCGAGCAGCTCACCTTCGAACGCGAGCCCGCCGTGGCCGTGCAGTCGCGCCCCGGCGTGCCGGGCTTCGTCTACGGGCAGGACAGCGGTGGCTCGGAGTTCTGGCAGCTCTACCGCTACAACCTCGAACGCCGCGAGGCCACCCGCATCACCGACGGCAAGCGTTCGCGCAACGAGGCGCCGCTGTGGTCGCATGACGGCACCCGGATCGCCTTCACCAGCACGATGCGGAACGGCGTCGACAGCGACATCTGGGTTCAGACAGGCGAAGGTCCTCCGCGCAATGTGTTGAGTCGAGGCGGTACCTGGTTCGCCACCGACTTCTCGCGCGACGGCAAGCGCCTGCTGGTGCAGCGCCGGGTTTCGATCAACGAGGCCCATCCCGGCGAGCTCGACCTCGTCACCGGCGCGCTGACCCTGTTCCCGGTCGACGGCGGGCGCGCCGCTTTCGGGCCGTTCCGCTATGCCCCGGACGGCAAGGGCGCCTACTACACCAGCGACGAGGGCAGCGAGTTCATGACGCTGCGCTACCACGCGCCCGGCATGGCCGAGCCGATCCTGCTCAGCGGTGGGATCCCGTGGGATGTCACCGGCTTCGACATCGCCGACGATGGCCGCCATCTCGCCTTCGCGACCAACGAGGATGGCATCGGCCGGCTGCACCTGCGCAGCATTCCCGACCACCGCCCGATCGAGTTGCCCGAGCTGCCGGTCGGGGTGATCGGCGGCATGGGCTTCTCGCCCGATGGCACCCGCATCGCGCTCACCATCAACACCGCCACCTCGCCGAGCGACGTGTTCGTGATCGACATCGCCGCGAGGACGCTGACGCGCTGGACCCAGAGCGAAGTGGGCGGCCTCGACACCCGCCGCTTCGTCGCGCCCTCGCTGGTCCGCTTCGAGAGCTTCGACGGCCTCAGCATCCCGGCCTTCTACTATCGCCCCGCCAACGTGCCGGCCGGCACGCGGCTGCCGGTGGTGATCCAGATCCACGGCGGGCCGGAAGCGCAGGCCTTCCCCACGTTCAGCCCGACCATCCAGTACATGGTGGGCGAGCTGGGCATGGCGGTGCTGGTGCCGAACGTGCGCGGCTCGTCGGGCTACGGCAAGACCTTCCTCAAGCTCGACAACGGCAAGAAGCGCAAGGACGCTGTCAAGGACATCGGCGCGCTGCTGGACTGGATCGGCCAGCAGCCCGGGCTCGACCCCACACGCGTCGGCGTGTTCGGCGGCAGCTACGGCGGCTACATGGTGCTGGCGACGATGGTCGACTACCCCGAGCGGATCGCCGCCGGCGTCAACGTGGTGGGCATCAGCAATTTCGTGACCTTCCTCGAGGCCACCGAGGCCTACCGCCGCGACCTGCGCCGCGTCGAGTACGGCGACGAGCGCGATCCGGCGATGCGCGCCTTCATGCAGGAGATCGCGCCGGCCAACAACGCCCACCGCATCACCTCGCCGCTGTTCGTCGCCCAAGGGGCCAACGACCCGCGCGTGCCGCTGTCGGAAGCCGAACAGATCGTCCGCGCGGTACGCGCCAACGGCCGCGATGTCTGGTACCTCGTGTTCAATGACGAAGGCCACGGCTTCGCCAAGAAGAGCAACAACGACTGGTTCACCGCCGCGACGATGATGTTCTGGGAGAAGCACCTGGGCGCGCGGGCGCCGGCAGCGCAGCACTGAAGGGCTCGGTGCCCGCGGCAACTGCGCGGGCCCGGCCTCGGGTTCATCCGGCGGTGCCGCTGCTCACCCGATCCGCTCGAACGTCAGACCGCCCTTCGGCACCGCCTCCATCGCCTCGGGCACGAGGTAGTGATCGACCAGCAGGAAGGCGAACAGCACCATCAGGTAGACGATGGAGTAGTTGAACACCCGCATCGGATACAGCTCGTCGGGCGGATTGAACAGGCGCACGGCGTAATAGAGGAACACGCCGCCCAGCACCAGCGCACCGCCAAGGTAGAACAGGCCGCTCATGCCGCTGGCGAAGGGCAGCACCGTGGCCGCGATCAGCAGCAGGGTGTAGAAGAGGATCTGCCAGCGCGTGTAGACCACGCCGTGCGTCACCGGCAGCATCGGGATCATCGCGCGGGCGTAGTCGTCGCGGCGGAAGATCGCCAGTGCCCAGAAGTGCGGCGGCGTCCACACGAAGATGATCAGCACCAGCAGAAGGGCGTGGTGGTAGTCGTAGGGGGCGTCGAACAGCGCGTCGAAGCCGGCACCCGCCGGCCAGCCCTTCACCGCCGCCCAGCCGAGCAGGGGCGGGGCGGCACCGGCGAGGCCGCCGATGACGATGTTCTGCGGCGTGGCGCGCTTCAGCCATCCGGTGTAGATGATCGCGTAGCCGATCAACGAGGCGAAGGTCAGCGCGGCGGTCAGCGGGTTCACCCACACGGCCAGCACCGCCATCGACAGCAGGCCCAGCGCCAGCGCGAACAGCAAGACCTGCACGCCGGTGAGCGAGCCGGTGGGGAGCGGCCGATGCTGCGTGCGCGCCATCACCGCGTCGATGCGCTGGTCGAGCAGGTGGTTGATCGCCGCCGCCGAGGCCGCGGCCAGCCAGATGCCCAGCGAGCCCAGCAGCAGCGCGCGCCAGCCGGGGAAATCCGGCGTGGCGAGGAACATCCCGATCACCGCGGTGAAGACGATCAGCGCGACCACGCGCGGCTTGGTCAGCGCCCAGTACTGGCCAGCGACAGCGGCCACGCCTCAGGTTCCGGGCGAGCGCAGGCGCGCCAGCAGGGTGACGACGGTGAACAGCATCACCACGGCAACCATCAGGTGCGCGGTGGCCACCCACAGCGGCAGCCCCATCACCACATTGCCGATACCCAGTGCCACCTGCAGCACCAGCAGCAGCAGCAGCACCACGCCCGAGGTGCGGAAGCCCGGCGCGAACGCCAGCCGGAAGCCGAGGATCAGGAAATAGGCGGTCACCACCACGGCACCGATGCGATGCGCGAGCTGGATCGCCGCTCGCGCGGCACCATCGAGCACGCCACCCTCGAAGTCGACACCGATGCCGCGCCAAAGCGTGAAGCCCTCGCCGAAATCGGTGGCTGGCCACCACACGCCCTTGCATTTGGGGAAGTCGAGGCCGCAGGCCAGCGCGGCATAGTTCGCCGCCACCCAGCCACCCAGCGCGATCTGGATCGCCAGCAAGGCGAGCCCAACCCACATCCAGACGCGCAGCGACGGCGCATCGACGTGCACGCGGGTGGCGTTCGGCGTGGTCCACCAGGCGAGTACGGTGAGCAGCGAGAAGGTCAGCAGACCGCCCATCAGGTGGCTCATCACGATCGCCGGCTTCACCAGCCACACCACCGTCCACATGCCCAGCAGGGACTGGAACGTGACCAGCACCAGCAGCGCCATCGAGAGCCGCGTCACGCCGTCCGACCAGCGCACCAGGCCGTACAGCCACACCAGTTTGCCGGCGCCGGCCAACAGGAGCGCCGCGGCGGGATGCCCGGCCATGTAGGTGAAGATCGCGGCGACCACCAGCGCCATGCCGCCGAACACGATGCCCAGCCCGCCCGGACGACGCCGCGCCGCGAGCAGCGCGAGTGCGGCGATGAACAGGCCCAAGGTGGCGGCCATGTGCCGGTGCACCTGCTCGAGGATCGCCTTGTTCACTTCGACCGCGCGCTCGAAGGTGGCGTTGGCCTGCGCGATCTCGTTGGCATCGTTGGGCCAGGTCACCTTGCCGTAGCAGGTGGGCCAGTCGGGGCAGCTCAGGCCGGCGTTGTTGAGGCGCGTGAATCCACCAAGGAAGATCACGCCGAAGGTCAGGATCACGGCCGCCCAGGCGAGGCGGTGGAAGTGGCGCACGGGGATCCTCATTCGGTCACTCGGAGCAGGCGGGCGAGGTCGCGGCGCAGGCCGGAGGGATCGAAGCCCGGTTCGTAGCGCATCACGAGGAACCCGTTGGGGTCGATGACGTGGACGGCGAGGCTGCCTTCCACGTGCGAGGCCGGCAGTTTCGCACGCAGCGCCGGCGAGGGAATCATCGGCAGGAAGGCGCGGAAATCCGGCGCGTGCTCCGGCACCTCGCCGAACCAGAGGATCTGCACGCGATCGGCGCGGCGGCCCTCGGCGATCCACACCCGGTAGAGATCGTCGCTGAGCTTCAGGCAGGGCTGGCCGCAGTCGACGGGGGGCATCACCACCACGCGCCACAGGCGCTCGCGCGGCTGCCACTCGGGGTACTCGCGGCCGTCGGCGTGGCGCAGACCGAGCACGCCGAGCTCGATCGGCTCGTCGAGCAGTTCGCCGGCGTTGCGGGTGGCGGTGGGCGTCCAGCCCGAGAAAATCAGGAACAGCGCGATACCGAACGATGTGAAGAACATCGCGACCACCAGCAACAGGGTGACGCGGGAACGCAGGACATTGCTCATGGGCGACGACGGAACTGGAGAAAGAGGGAGAGCAGGAGCAGGCCGACGGCAAAGCCGAACCACTGCAGCGCATAGCCACGGTGCTTGTCGGGCGACAGGGTATTCGCCAGCAGGTCGAGGTCGCGTTCGTGCCCGAGCGGCATTGCCGGATCGAGCCGCAGCACGGCGTCGTCGAGCACGCGCTCACGCCCGCCAGCGGCCGCCGTGCCGGTCATGGCCGCGCGCAGCACGGTGGGCTCGGCACGCAGGGCCAGGGCGCCGCCGTCCGCCAGTGGCGACGAGGCCGGGCCGATCGCCAGCCCCGCTGCCGGCGGCGGCACCAGCAGGCCCTGCAGCCGGAACGGCCCGTCAGGCATGGGCGCTTCCTCGGGCACGCGGCGGTCGGCGGGCAGGGGCCGCCAGCCGATGTCGACCCACAGGCGCACACCATCGACGCTGCGGAAGGCGCGGAACACCTGCACGCCCACCCGCGCGCCGCGGCGCTGGTTGTCGAGCCTGAGCGCCGGAAGCGGCTCGAAGCGGCCATCGATCGACACCCAGGCCGGCATCGCAGCCTGCGCCTCATCGAGCGGTAGAGGCCGACGCTCGGCCAGCACGCTCGCACTCGCCGCCAGCAGCGCGTCTTTTTCCAGCGCACGGCCCGACTGCCAGAGCCCGGCGCGCACGAACAACGCCATCAACGCCAGCGCCAACAGCCACAGCAGCGACCGACGCAGCACCGGCTTCACTTCGCGCCCCGCTGCCGCGCGGATAATCCGCTGCAGCACCACTGCCGGGACACCTCCGTGGAAAAACTGCTGGTTGTCGTCTTCCTCGCCTTCATCGTCTGGAACCTGTTCGCGGCCATGTACCACATGGTGTCGAAGGCCGAAGCCGACGGCCGGATGGTGCGCGCGCTGTCCTGGCGCATCGGCCTGTCGATCGGCCTGCTGGCTTTGCTCGGTGCCGGCCACTTCATGGGCTGGTGGGCCTTCCACGGCGTGCAACCCTGACCGCGCATCGTCGCCACAGACGACAAGGCCGGCGCGAGCCGGCCTTGTGCCTTCTGCGCCGCGCGCGGCGTCAGATCACGTAGACGAACAGGAACAGGCCGAGCCAGACCACGTCGACGAAGTGCCAGTACCACGCCACCGCCTCGAAGCCGAAATGGCGCTCCTTGGTGAAGTGGCCTTTCGCCACGCGGAACCACACCACGATCAGCATCAGCATGCCGAGCACCACGTGCAGGCCGTGGAAGCCGGTGAGCATGTAGAAGGTGGCGCCGTAGATGCCCGAGGTGATGCGCAGGTTGAGGTCGTTCCATGCGTACACGTACTCGTAGGCCTGCACGCCGACGAAGCACAGGCCGAGCGCGATGGTGGCACCCAGCCAGACCAGCACCCTCTTGCGCTCGCCCAGCACCATCGCGTGATGGGCGATGGTCAGCGTGAGGCCGGAGGTGAGCAGGATGATGGTGTTGATCAGCGGCAGGCCGAAGGGCGGCAAGGTCGAGAACTCGCCACCAAGATCGGCCGGGCCGTCGGCCGGCCAGCCGGAGATGTAGCCATTCCAGAGGAACTCGTTGCTGAGCGCGCCCTGCCCCTCACCGGACATCCACGGCAAGGTGAAATAGCGGATGTAGAACAGCGCCCCGAAGAACGCGGCGAAGAACATCACTTCCGAGAAGATGAACCAGACCATCCCCTGCCGGAACGACACGTCGACCTGGCCGTTGTACTTGCCGGCCTCGGATTCGTGGATCACGTCGCCGAACCAGCCGAACAGCGTGTAGGCCATCAACGCGATGCCGGCCATGAAGATCCAGAACGACAGATCGCTGCCGTTGAACCAGTTGACGAGGCCGATCACCAGGACGAACAAGCCGATCGAACCGACGAAGGGCCATTTGCTGTGGTGCGGGACGTAGTAGACGTCAGCGTCGTGGTGGGCGGTTGCCATGGATTCCCCTGAGTGGCGCGGTAGAAGGGTGTCAGCGGCCGGTCGAGGCGAGCGACGCTGCGAGCGGCACCGTGCTGGCGAGCGGTGCTGTGCCAGCGGGCAACGTCGTGCCGGCGGGCGGGGCGACGAGCGCGCGCGCGGTGGCCTGCTCGTTGAAGAAGAAGGTGTACGACAGGGTGATGGTTTCAACGTTGGCCGGCAGCGCCGGGTCGACGATGAAGCGCACCGGCATCGGCTTGCTCTCGCCCGGCGCGAGCAACTGCTCGGTGAAGCAGAAGCACTCGGTCTTGACGAAGTAGCCCGACGCCATCACCGGCGCCACCGAGGGCGCGGCGTTGCCCACCACGGGGCGCGCATCGAGGTTGCCCGCCAGGTAGCTGATCTCGTAGGGCTTGCCCGGCACCACGTCCATCGCCAGCACCTGCGGCTCGAACGACCACGGCAGTTTCGAGTTCACCGTGCCGTCGAACTCGACGCGCACGGTGCGGTTCGGATCGACCGTCAAGCCGGCCACCCGCTGCTCACCCGCCGCCGTGTCCTCGAGCTGGATGCCGAAGACCTTCTCGCAGGCGATCTCGTAGAGCGGCACGAGGGTGAACGCGGCAGCGAAACTGCCCACCGAGATGAGGGCGATCTTGCGGGCGGTGGCAGCGTTCGAGCTCATGGGCTGACGGCGTGCTTGAGGAGGGTCTTGACGATGAAGTAACCGTAAATGGCGCCCGCGATGATCGCCAGTGTCCACACCGTCCGCCGCACCGAGGAGCGGCGGGCGGGGGTGTCGGGCTTGTCGTGCTGGGCGTCCACGCGGCGGCTCGCTTGCGGTCAGTGCGCCACGTCGCCGTGCGCGAGGTCTTCATCGCGCAGCACCGGCGGCTTGGTGAAGGTGTGGTGCGGGGCCGGCGAAGGCACCGTCCACTCGAGGCCCTTGGCGCCTTCCCAGACGCGGTCGGTGGCCTTGACGCCGCCACGGGCGCACTGCCAGACGATGTAGACGAACAGCAGCTGCATGAAGCCGAAGCCGAAGCCGCCCACCGACGACCACATGTTGAAGTCGGCGAAGGCCACGTTGTAGTCCGGGATGCGGCGCGGCATGCCGGCGAGGCCGAGGAAGTGCTGCGGGAAGAACAGCAGGTTCACGAAGATCGTGCTGCCCCAGAAGTGCACCTTGCCGAGCGTCTCGTTGTACATGTAGCCGGTCCACTTCGGCAGCCAGTAGTACACGCCGGCCATGATGCCGAACACCGAGCCGGTCACCAGCACATAGTGGAAGTGGGCCACCACGAAGTAGGTGTCGTGGTACTGGTAGTTCGTCGGCACCAGCGAGAGCATCAGCCCCGAGAAACCGCCGATGGTGAACATCACCACGAAGCCCAGCGCGAACAGCATCGGCGTCTCGAAGGTCATCGAGCCGCGCCACATCGTGGTGACCCAGTTGAACACCTTCACGCCGGTCGGGATGGCGATCAGCATCGTCGCGTACATGAAGTACAGCTCGGCACCGAGCGGCATGCCCACCGAGAACATGTGGTGCGCCCAGACGATGAAGCTCAGGAACGCGATCGAGGCCGTGGCGTACACCATCGCCTGGTAGCCGAACAGCGGCTTGCGGGCGAAGGTCGGGATGATCTCCGAGATGATGCCGAAGGCCGGCAGGATCATGATGTAGACCTCGGGGTGCCCGAAGAACCAGAACACGTGCTGGTACAGCACCGGGTCACCGCCACCGGCGGCGTTGAAGAACGAGGTGCCGAAGAACTTGTCGGTGAGCAGCATCGTCACCGCGCCGGCCAGCACCGGCATCACCGCGATCAGCAGGAAGGCCGTGATCAGCCAGGTCCAGACGAAGACCGGCATCTTCAGCAGGTCCATGCCCGGGGCGCGCATGTTGAGGATGGTGGCGATGATGTTGATCGCGCCCATGATCGAGCTGATGCCCATCAGGTGGATCGCGAAGATCGTGAACGCGACATTCGTGCCGCCCTGCAGCGACAGCGGCGGGTAGAGCGTCCAGCCACCGGCCGGGCCACCCGAACCGATACCGAAGAACTGCAGCAGCAGCGGCATCAGCAGCAGCACGAAGGCGAACGGCATGATCCAGAAGGACCAGTTGTTCATGCGCGGCAGCGCCATGTCGGGCGCACCGACCATCAACGGGATCATCCAGTTGGCGAGGCCGACGAAGGCCGGCATCACCGCACCGAAGATCATGACCAGCGCGTGCATCGTGGTCATCTGGTTGAAGAAGGCCGGATCGACCAGCTGCAGGCCCGGCTGGAACAGCTCGGCGCGGATGACCAGTGCCATCGTGCCGCCAACCAGGAACATGACCAGCGAGAAGACAAGGTACAGCGTTCCGATGTCCTTGTGGTTCGTGGACAGGAACCAGCGCTGGAAGAAGGTCTGCTGGTGACCGGAGTGATCGTGGTGCGTTGTGGCGTGTGCGTTGGCCATGGCGTTGCCCTTTCTGCCTTAACCCTGCGGACCGGCAGCCGCCGGCGCGATCGAAGCGGTGCGTGCGGTGGTGTCGCTCGCGGCCTTCATGGCCGCCAGCCGGGTCTCGAACTCGGCGCGCGGCACCGCCTCGACCACGATGGGCATGAAGCCATGATCCTTGCCGCACAGCTCGGCGCATTGGCCGCGGAAGACGCCCGGCTCGCGGATGTAGGTCCACTGCTCGTTGATGATGCCGGGGATGGCATCGCTCTTCCAACCCAGCGCCGGCACCCACCAGGCGTGGATCACGTCATCGGCGGTGAGGATGAAGCGGATCTTGGTGTTGGTGGGCAGCACGAGGCGGTTGTCGACCTCGAGCAGGTAGTTGGCATGCTCGGGATTGCCGTATTCCAGCACCTCGCCACTCTGGCGCAGGCGCTCGGAGTTGCGATCGAGACGGCTGGTGAAGCGCACGCCCTCGCCGACGTATTCGTAGGTCCACAACCACTGCTGGCCGATGATCTTGACGGTCATCTCGTGGCCCTGGGTGTCGAAGGCGTCGATCAGCTTCACCGTGGCCGGGTAAGCCATCACGATCAGGATCAGGGTCGGGACGGCCGTCCAGATGACCTCGAGCTTCGTGCTGTGCACGAAACTCGTGTCGGCAACAGCACCCTTCGACTTGCGGAACTTGAAGATGGCGATCGCCATCGCACCGAACACGATCGCACCGATGACCACGCAGATGACCAGCATGATCATGTGCAGGTCGTAGGCGCGTTGCGCGGTCTCGGTGACGCCCGGTGTCAGGTTGAGCTGCCAGCGCTCGGGCTCGCCGCCGGTGGCCAGCGCCAGGGGCGCGCAGAGCACCGCCAGCAGGCCCGCGATCGCGCTTTGGGGTCGGAACTTGTTCATGCCGATGACCTCGCCTCAATGTTCGTTCGCCGGCGCTCGGCCCGATGCCGTCGCCAGCAGGGCCCCCAGTCGGACCGCGAGCACACCGCGCTCGCAGGCCGGCAGGAAGCTGCCGATCTCCACCTCACGACCCTGCGACCCCAGCTTCAGGCGGTCGGGAGTGTCGCGCTCGCCGGTGGTGCTGAGGCGCACCCAGTAGGGATGCGCCGCGAACACCGCCGCGTCGTCGGGCGAGCGGCGCACTTCCAGCCGCCCCTCGCCCAGCAGAATCCGCTCGTAGCGGTCGCCCGACCGCCACACCCAGCGCAGGGCGATGGCCACGATGACCAGATCAAGTGCCGCGAACCACGGAGCGTAGGCGTTACCCAGCGCGAAGCTGTAGCCCGACACCGCGGTCACCGGCAGCGCGATCAGCACGAACAGAACGAAAAACTGCCGCGACGTCAGGATCCGGCGGGGGCGCAGCAGCAGCTGCACCTCGTTGCCTGTGACCGACGGCGGCAGTTCATCGATCACGCGGAAACGTGCATTCGACCTGCTTGGGACCGGCGAAGTCTATGCCCCGGGCCCGGCCAGGGGGAAGCCGAGCCCACTGATGCCGGCGTCGCGCCGACGCGAGTGTCCG
>DMHI01000086.1:0-2662 GCA_003449515.1 Lysobacteraceae bacterium
CGTAGGTGCGCTTCTGGCGCACTTCGACGGCGACGGTGGCCTTGGTCTTGCCGCCGCCGACCGTCAGCTCCTCCACCTTGCGGCGCTGGAGCGTGATGCGGCTGGGGCCGGCCTCCTCGGCGGGCTTTTCATCCTTGCCATGGGTGCGGCGCAGGAAGCCGAGCAGCTTCATCTTCTCGGTGCTGCTGACCACCTGGTCCGGCCCGGTGAACTGCATGCCTGCGCCGGAGAGCTGCTCGAGCAGCTTCTCGACGGGCAGGTTCAGCACCTTGGCCAGGGAGCGGACGGTGACCTCGGACATTCGGAAGGGCTTCCTTGATGCGTTGCGCTGATGTCAGCGCGGAGTGATGCGATGCGGCGGCGGGCAGGACGGCTCAGGCGAACCAGTGCTTGCGCGCTTCCATGATCAGGGCGGCGGCGCGGGCTTTGTCCATGCCTTCGATGTCGGCGATCTCGTCGACGGCCATCTCGGCGAGATCGTCGCGGGTGGCGATGCCGCGGCTGGACAGCGCGTAGGCGGTGGCCTCGTCCATGCCCTCGAGCGACAGCAGGTCATCGGACGGCTTGTGCTCCTCGAGGTTCTCCTCGACGGCCAGCGCCTCGGTGAGCAGCGCGTCGCGGGCGCGGGCACGCAGTTCCTCGACGATGTCCTCGTCGAAGCCTTCGACGGCCAGCAGCTCGGCGACCGGCACGTAGGCGATTTCCTCGACGGTGTTGAAGCCCTCGCCCACCAGGATGCCGGCGATCTCCTCGTCGACCTCGAGCTTGTCCATGAACAGCTTGCGGGCGTTGGCCTGCTCGGTCTCCGACTTCGCCGAGATCTGGTCCTGGGTCATCACGTTGAGCTGCCAGCCGGTGAGGCGGCTGGCGAGGCGGACGTTCTGGCCGCCCTTGCCGATCGCCTGCGCGAGCTTCTCCTCGGCCACCGCGAGGTCCATCGCGTGGCGCTCCTCGTCGACGATGATCGACTGCACTTCCGCCGGCGCCATCGCGTTGATGACGAACTGCGCGGCGTTGTCCGACCACAACACGATGTCGATGCGCTCGCCGTTCAATTCGTTGCTGACGGCCTGCACGCGCGAGCCGCGCATGCCGATGCACGCACCGATCGGATCGGTGCGGTGGTCGTGCGCGAGCACGGCGATCTTGGCGCGGTCGCCCGGATCACGCGCGGCGGCCTTGATCTCGACCAGGCCCTGGCCCACTTCCGGCACCTCGAGCTTGAAGAGTTCCATCATGAACTCGGGGGCGGTGCGGCTGATGAACAGCTGCGGGCCGCGCGACTCAGAGCGCACCTCGTAGAGCAGGCCGCGCACGCGGTCGCCCGGACGCAGGGCGTCGCGCGGGATCGACTTGTCCTTCGGAATGAAGGCCTCGGCATTGCCACCGAGGTCGACATAGATGTTGCCGCGCTCGGCGCGCTTGACCACGCCGGTGACGAGCTCACCCACGCGATCATTCCACGCATCGACCACCTGCTGGCGTTCGGCCTCGCGGACGCGCTGCACGATCACCTGCTTGGCGGCCTGCGCGCTGATGCGGCCGAATTCGGGGTTTTCGATCGGCTCTTCGATGAAGTCGCCGATCTGCACGTCTTCGCGCTCTTCGACGGCGTCCATCATGCGGATCATCCGCTCCGGCGACTCCATCACGATGTCGTCGGCGATAACTTCCCAGCGGCGGAAGGTCTCGTAGCTGCCGTCCTTCGGATTGATCGCGACGCGGCAGGCGACATCCTGCTCGGGATAGCGCTTCTTGGCGGCGGACGCCAGCGCGGCTTCCATCGCCTCGAGGATGACCTGACGCGGGACGCCTTTCTCGTTGGCGACCGCTTCGATGACCAGCAACAGTTCCTTGCTCATGCTTGACTCCGCGACAGCGCGACCTTCGGGCCGGGCTTCAGTGGGTTCCGGGATTCTTGGGGTTCTTGGCGATGGGGCGATCGGCGCGCTCGCGGCGCGGACGCGGCGCCTTGGGCGTCGCCGTCTCGAGGCCGAGCGCCACGTAATCGGGCACCAGCCTCGCCTTGTCGATGTTGTCGAAGGACACCGCGAACTCACGCCCGCCCTCGATACCGAGCACAAGCAGTCCGCCATCCATGCGCAGGATGGCGCCCTGCACGCGGCGGCGACCGTCCTGCGGCAGCGCCAGCGCCACTTTGACCTGCTGGCCGGCGAAGCGCATGGCCTGGGCGGCGTTGAAGATCAGGCGATCGAGACCCGGCGACGAGACCTCCAGCGTGTAGGCGCTGGCGATCGGGTCGTTGACGTCCATCACCGCCGACACCTCGCGGCTCACCGCCTCGCAGTCGTCGACGGTGACATGGCGCTCGCCGGAGGCGACGTCGATGTACAGACGCAGCAGGCCGTGGCTGCGCGAGGGCGCGAACTCGATGCCCTGCAGCTCGAGGCCAAGGCCGAGGCCTTCGACGACGGGCGCGAGCATGGCGGTCAGTTCTTCGATCTTCGAGCTCATGGGCCTGCGGTGGAAAACGAAAAACAAAAAAGGGCCGAGCGGCCCTTTCCGGTGCATCCTGATTCCGGGGGCTGGAAGCCCCGAGGGGCGACCAACCCAGCCTGCGTCGATCCGGAGCTTGGGGATACGACGCGAAACTGGTAGCGGGGGCAGGATTTGAACCTGCGACCTTCGGGTTATGAGCCCG
>DMHI01000086.1:2989-4984 GCA_003449515.1 Lysobacteraceae bacterium
GACCTTCGGGTTATGAGCCCGACGAGCTGCCAGACTGCTCCACCCCGCAGCAGAGAATGCAAGTATAGGCGCACCTGCAGGGCGAGCGCAACAGGAACTTCACTTTTTCCTTTCCGTGCGGGGATTTGTGCTCCTGGACATTGCGAGACCCGCATTGATCTCAGCCTCATTGAATCAGCAACGGCTCAGGCCAACGAGGCCAAAAAGCCGCGCTGAGACCAAATCGAGAACATCCTGAGACCGCGGCACCATCAGGGACGACCGTCGGGCTCCATTCGGAAGTCGCCGACCTCCCCACGACCCGCTTCTGCAGCGCCGGGAATGGCGTCTCGGCGTCAGGCGAAGGCGGCGCGCGTCCAGGCCATGATCAGGTTGGCGAACACGCCGAGGCCCAGCAGGGCGATGGCGTTCGCGGCGAAAACGAAGCGCAGCGTGGCGTCGGCGCTGATCGCCACCATGTCGCGCTCGGGCTCGTCGAAGAACATCACCTTGATCACGCGCAGGTAATAGAACGCGCCGACCACCGCCATCACCACGCCGGTGATCGCCAGCCAGACCAGATCGGCCTGCACCGCTGCGCGGATCGCCTCGAGCTTGGCCCAGAAGCCGAGCAGGGGCGGCACACCCGCGAGCGATGCCATCACCAGCAGGATCAGCGTGGCGTGGAACGGGCTCTTCGACCACAGGCCCTTGTAGTCGGCGATCTCCTCGGCCTCGAAGCCTTCCCGCGACATCAGCACGATCGCGCCGAAGGCCGCGGCCGCCGAGATGGCGTAGGCGATCGCGTAGAACACGGCCGCCGAGTAGCCGGCATCGCCACCGTTGGCCAGCGCCATGAACAGGAAGCCGACGTGCGATACCGTCGAATACGCCAGCATGCGCTTGAGGTTGGTCTGCGCCAGCGCCAGCAGGTTGCCGATCACCAGCGAGAGCACCGCCAGCCAAGCGACCAGCATCGACCACTGCTCCGACGTCGGGCCGAGGCCGGACTCGAGCAGGCGGTAGGCGAAGCCGACGGCGGCGATCTTCGGCACCGAGCCGATGAACAGCGTGATCGCCGTCGGTGCGCCCTGGTAGACGTCGGGCACCCACATGTGGAACGGCGCGGCTCCGAACTTGAAGGCGATACCCACCAGCACGAAAACCAGGCCGAACATCAGCAGGCTGCGATCGGCGCTGCTGGCCGCCGCCTGGTGGATGGCGCCGAGGTCGAGGCTGCCGGTGGCACCGTAGAGCATCGACATTCCGTAGAGCAGCAGGCCCGAGGCCAGCGCGCCGAGCACGAAGTATTTCATCGCCGCCTCGGAGGCGCGCTTGCTGTCGCGGTCGATCGCCACCAGCGCATACGAACTCAGGGCGAGCATCTCGAGGCCGAGGTAGAGCGTGACGAGATTGCCGGCCGACACCATCACCATCATCCCGACCAGCGCGAACAGCACGATCGGATAGAACTCGCCCGGCAGCAGACCGCGGGTCATCAGGTAGGGCCGTGCATAGGCGAGTGCCAGCGCCGTGACGCCGCACATGGCGATCTTCAGCACATCGGCCAGCGTGTCGCGCACGAACATGCCGCCGAAGACCGATACCGGTTCGGCACCGATGCCGCGCACCACCAGCAGCGCCGTCAGCGCCAGCGACAGCAGGGCGAGGAAATGGATGATCCCGCGACGCTTGGCATCGACGAACAGATCGGCCAGCAGCAGGCCGAAGGCCGCGGTGCACAGCACGATCTCGGGAAGCACCGGCGCCAGATCGGCGGTGGTGGGCAGGGGCATGACGCCGGAAAGGTTCATCGCGATCAGGTCTCCGTCACAGCGCCACGAGCTTGGTGGCCGACAGCTGCGAGACCAGCTGCACCACCGAGGCGTCCATCAAGTCGGTCAGGGGCTTCGGGTAGACACCCAGCAGCAGCACGCCAGCAGCGAACAGGCCGAGCACCCAGGCCTCACGCGCATCGATCTCCTTGAGCTCGGCCACGTCGGCACTGACCACCTT
>DMHI01000178.1 GCA_003449515.1 Lysobacteraceae bacterium
GGCCCTCTCGAACGCCTGAGCGGCCTGCAGCAGCGCCGAGAAGGCCTCGCGCTCGACCGCCGCAGCCACCGGGGTTCCCCGGCGGGACGCGGTGCCGCCAGCCTGCCTATGATGACGGCCCGGCGGGCGCAGAGGGCAAGCGGTGGACGATGCGAAAAGGCCAGACACGGCGCCCACGCTGGCGGGCTGGCTGCGCATGGCGGCGGCGCGGCTCGGCGAGGACGGGCGGGTGGACGCCGAAACCCTGCTGGCCCACGCGCTGGGCAAGGATCGCGGCTGGCTGTTCGCGCATGCCACCGACGCGCTGCCCGAGGCCGTTGCTGCGCGCTTCGCGGCGCTGGTGGAACGCCGCGTCGAGGGCACGCCGATCGCCCACCTCATCGGCCAACGCGGCTTCTGGAGCTTCGATCTCCACGTCAGCGCCGACACCCTGATCCCGCGCCCGGACACCGAGCGCTTGGTCGAACTCGCGCTCGAGCGCCTGCCGGAGGACCGGCCGCTGCGGGTGCTCGATCTCGGCACCGGCACCGGCGCGATCGCGCTGGCACTCGCCATCGAGCGACCGCAGGCCCGCGTTCTGGCCGTCGAACGTTGCGCGGCAGCGGCGGCGATCGCGCGGCGCAATGCCGGGACGCTGGGGCTTCCCGCGCGCGTCACGGTGCGCGAGGGCGACTGGTTCGCGCCGGTCGCGGGTGAACGCTTCGACCTCATCGCCAGCAATCCGCCCTACATCGAGAGCGCTGACCCGCACCTCGACCGCGGCGATCTGCGCTTTGAACCGCGCAGCGCGCTGGCCTCGGGGATCGACGGCCTCGACGATCTGCGGGTGATCGCAAGGGCCGCGCCGACGCATCTCGTGCCCGGCGGCTGGCTGCTGGTCGAACACGGTTGGCGGCAGGGCGAGCCGGTGCGCAACCTCCTGCACGCTGCCGGATTCGTCGGGGTCGGGACGGCGCTCGATATCGAGGCGCGCGAGCGCGTCACCCTGGGGCGCCGGCCGGCATGACCGAGCTGATCCATCCAAAGACCGCGTACCTGCTGGTGATGCTCGGCATCTTCACCCTGCCGTGGCTGTTCTGGCGTTTCGCCCGCACCGAGAGCATCGCGCCACTGGTGGTGGTGCAGATCGTGGCCGGCATCGTCCTTGGGCCCGGCATTGCCGGCGCGCTGTTCCCGGAGGCTCACCAGCAGCTCTTCCAGCCGGCCGTGGTCGCCAACTTGAACGGGCTGGCGTGGTGGGCGGTGATCATTTTCCTGTGGCTGGCCGGCATCGAGCTCGACCTGCGCTCGGCCTGGGCTGGCCGCCGCGAGACGGTGGTGACGGCTGCTCTGGCGTTGGCCTGCCCGCTGCTGGTGGGCGCGGGCGCGGCGTGGGCCCTGCTGCAGTGGATGCCGGGGCTGCTCGGGCCGCAGGCCAGCGAGCTGCAGTTCGTTGCGGCGCTCGGGATGGGCGCGGCGGTGACCGCGCTGCCGATCCTGATGCTGCTGATGGAGAAGCTCGGCATCCTGCGCACGCCGCTGGGCCAGCGTGTGCTGCGCTACGCCAGCCTCGACGACATCGCGATCTGGATCGTGCTGGCGCTGATCCTCGTCGATGCCGACCGCCTGCTGCATCAGCTTGCCTTCCTGATCGCCTTCGCTGTCCTCGCGCCCTTCGTGCGCCGCGGCCTGGCCCGGGTCGGCGAGTTCGACCGCTGGGCGCTCGGCCTGATGTGGCTGATCGCCTGCGCACTCGGTTCGGATGCCGCCGGCCTGCATTTCATGGTGGGTGCCTTCCTCGCCGGCGTCATCATCGACCGCCACTGGTTCGCCGAGGAGCGCTTCGACCTCGTCCGCAACACCGTGCTGCTGTTCATGATGCCGGTGTTCTTCCTCAGCACCGGCCTGCGCACCGAATGGGATGCCGGCGGCGGCATGGTCTTCCTCGCCGCGGGCGTGATGCTCGTCGCGTCGGTGGTGGGCAAGCGCATCGGCGTCACCGTCGCCGGCCGCCTGCTCGGCTGGAAGCCCGGCGAGGCCTACCTGATCGGCTGGCTGCTGCAGACCAAGGCGCTGATCGAGATCATCTTCGCGACCATCCTGCTCGACAAGGGCATCATTTCAGGCGATGCCTTCACCGCGCTGCTGCTGATGGCGGTGGCCAGCACGATGCTGACCATCCCGATGGTGCGGCGGCGCTACGGCGCCGCGGGCATTCCGGAATCGATGAAGAGCGCCGGGCACTGACCCGGACGCCCTGCATCCGCGCGGGACTCAGCCCGCGGCTTTGAGCTCGGGCGTGGCCAGCGCCGGCCAGCGCTTCAGCACGGTGGCGCGAACGGAAGCGGCGTCGAGGCCCGCTTCGGCCAGCAGCTCCTCGCGCGCGGCGTGGTCCTGGAAGCGGTCGGGCAGGCCGAGCAGCAGGGTGGGCTTCAGCACGCCCTCGCTGGCGAAGAACTCCAGCACCGCCGAGCCCGCACCGCCCATCACCACGTTGTCTTCCAGCGTGACGAAGCCCTCGTGCGTGGCGGCGAGCTCGAGCAGCAGCTCGCGGTCGAGCGGCTTGACGAAGCGCATGTTGACGACGGTGAGGCCGAGTTCGGCGCCCACCTGTTCGGCCACCGGCAGCAGCGCGCCGAAAGCGAGCAGGGCGACGCGGCTGCCCTTGCGGCGCAGTTCGGCCTTGCCGATCGGCAGGGTGTCCAGCGTCGTCGGCACCGCCACGCCGGGGCCGGTGCCGCGCGGGTAGCGCACCGCGGCCGGGCCCTCGTGCTTCAGACCGGTGGTGAGCATCGCGCGGCATTCGGCTTCGTCGGCCGGGGCCATCACCAGCATGTGCGGCACGCAGCGCAGGAACGACAGGTCGAGATTGCCGGCATGCGTGGCACCGTCCGGCCCGACCACGCCGCCGCGGTCGATGGCGAACAGCACGTCGAGCTTCTGCGTGGCGACGTCGTGCACGAGTTGGTCGTAGCCGCGCTGCAGGAACGTGGAGTAGATCGCGACGACGGGCT
>DMHI01000041.1 GCA_003449515.1 Lysobacteraceae bacterium
ACCCGCTACGCCGACGTGGTGCGTGGCCGCGCCGAATCGCAGCGCGGCTGGCTGACGAGGGTCTGATGCCATTGGACGCCGCCCGCGCCGATGTGACCGCCAGCGACGTGCTGGCGGCCAGCGCGCGCCTGCGGCGCTACCTCCCGCCCACGCCGCTGCACTACGCCGAGCGCTTCGGCTGCTGGCTGAAGCTCGAGAACCTGCAACGCACCGGCGCCTACAAGGTGCGCGGCGCGTTGAACGCACTGCTGGTCGCCCGCGAGCGCGGCGACCGCCGCACGGTCATCACGGCTTCGGCCGGCAACCACGCGATGGGCCTCGCCTGGGCCGCCAGAGAGCTGAAGGTGCCGGTGATCACCGTGATGCCGGTGACGGCACCTGCGGTGAAGGCGCAGGGCGTGGCGTTCTTGGGCGCGACCGTGCGGCAGAGCGGCCAGAGCTACGACGAGGCCAAGGCCTACGCGCTGCAGCTCGCCGAGCAGCACGGCTTCCGCTACCTGTCGGCCTTCGACGATCCCGATGTGATCGCGGGGCAGGGCTCGCTGGGTATCGAGTTGGCGGCGCACGCGCCCGAGGCGGTGCTGGTGCCGATCGGCGGCGGCGGCTTGGCAGCCGGCGTGGCGCTGGCGCTGAAGTCGGCGTGCCTGTCCGGGACACGCGCATCGCGGCGCGTCCGCATCATCGGCGCGCAGGTTGAAGGCGTCGACGCGATGGCCCGGGCTTTGCGCGGCGACAGCACGCCGATCGAGCCGCGAGCCACGCTCGCCGACGGCACCCGCGTGGCACAGGCCGGCGAGCTGACGCGCGAGATTCTTTCGCGACTGCTCGACGATCTGGTGATCGTCCGCGAGGCCGAGCTGCGCGAAACCCTCGTTCGGCTGATGCTGGAAGAACACATCGTCGCCGAGGGCGCCGGCGCGCTCGCCCTCGCCGCCGGCCGTCGCGTCGCCAGCCGCCACAAAGTCGCGGTGGTCTCTGGCGGCAACATCGACGCCGCGGTGTTCGCCCAACTGCTGCTCGAGACCCGGCCGCGACCGCCACGACCGCCGCGTCGTCGCGCGGCCGACCCCTTCACTCCGAATCACGGCACCGCCGTCGCCTCGACCGACCCTTGAAGGAACCCCGCCATGAACCCCGCCCCGGAGCACGTCCGAATCTTCGACACCAGCCTGCGCGACGGCGAGCAGTCGCCGGGTTGCAGCATGGGTGCCGCGCAGAAGCTGCGCTTCGCGCTGGCACTGGCCGAACTCGGCGTCGACACCATCGAAGCCGGCTTCGCCGCCAGCTCGGAGGCCGACACCGACGGCATCACCCGCATCGCCCGCGCGCTGCGCGGCACGGGCACCGGCGTGTGCAGCCTCGCGCGCTGTCGCCCCGGCGACATCGAAGCCTCGGCCAAGGCACTGGAAGGTGCGGAAGCCCCGCGCATCCACGTTTTCATCGCGACGAGCCCGCTGCACCGCCAGCACAAGCTGGGCTTCTCGAGGGCCGAGGTGGTCGACGCCGCGGTGCGCGCCGTGGAGCATGCGCGGCGTCTGGTCGACGACGTCGAGTTCTCGGCGGAAGACGCCATCCGCACCGAGCCGGAGTTCCTCGAAGAGGTGTTCCGCGCCGCCGCCCGGGCCGGCGCACGCACGCTGAACGTGCCGGACACCGTCGGCTACACCACGCCGGCCGAAATCGAAGCACTGTTCCGCCGTCTGCGCGCGGCCATCGGCGACGATGTGATCCTCTCGGCGCACTGCCACAATGATCTCGGCCTCGCGGTGGCGAACTCGCTGGCGGCGATCGCCGGCGGTGCGCGGCAGGTGGAATGCACCATCAATGGCATCGGCGAACGCGCCGGCAATGCGGCGATGGAAGAGCTCGTGATGGCGCTGAACGTGCGCGCCGACCGCTTCCCGTTCCGCACCGGCATCGACAGCACGCGCCTCGTGCCGACCTCGCGCCTGCTCACGCGCATCACCGGCATGGCGGTGCAGCGCAACAAGGCGATCGTCGGCGCCAACGCCTTCGCGCACGAGAGCGGCATCCATCAGCACGGCATGCTCAAGCACCGCGACACCTACGAGATCATGCATCCCGAGACCGTGGGCTGGGCGCGCTCGCAGATGGTGCTGGGCCGGCACAGTGGCCGCGCGGCGATGAACGAGCGGCTGGGCTTCCTCGGCTTCTCGCTGGATGAAGCCGCGACCGAGCGCCTGTTCGCACGCTTCAAGGCGCTGGCGGAGAAGAAGAAGGAAGTCTTCGACGCCGATCTCGAGGCGCTGGTACTCGGCGAAGACGCCAGCAGCGCCGGCTGGCAGCTCACCGCCTTCCACCTGAGCACCGGTTCCGGCCAGGGCGAGCAGCCGGCGGCCGCCGTCGAGCTGCGCGACCCTCTCGGTGAGCCGCACTTCGGTCGTGGCAGCGGCGACGGCCCGGTGCACGCGCTGTTCGCCGCACTCACCGAGGCGCGCGGCATGCACGTCGATGTCGAGAGCTATGCGGTGCACAGCGTCAGCGGCGGCGAGGACGCGCAGGGTCAAGCCTCGGTGAGTACGCGCCACCACGGTGAGGAACTGACCGCGAGCGCCACCAGCACCGACATCCTCGAAGCCAGCGCGCTGGCGTGGCTGGCGCTGGCGCAGCGCATCGCGCGGCGGCCGGGGCCGGCGAGCGCGCCGGTGCATGCCCACGCACACACCGGCGGCACGACGACGCCGGTTCCGACGACCGAGGCCCGCGCATGACGGCGCCGCGCACCCTGTTCGAGAAACTGTGGGACGCGCACGTCGTCACGCCGGAGACCGAGCGCGCGCCGGCCCTGCTCTACGTCGACCTGCACCTGGTGCACGAAGTGACCAGCCCGCAGGCCTTCGCCGAGCTCGCCGCCCGCGGGTTGAAAGTGCGCCGCCCGGAGCGCCACAAGGCCACACTCGATCACAGCACCCCGACCACGCCCGCCGACGCGCAGGGCCAGCGCGCCTACATCACGCCGCAGGCCAAGGCGCAGGTCGACGCGCTGCGCGCCAACTGCGCCATGCAGGGGATCGAGCTGTTCGACTGGGACAGCGGCAAGCGCGGCATCGTCCATGTGGTCGGCCCGGAACTGGGCCTCACGCAGCCGGGCATGACCATCGTCTGCGGCGACAGCCACACCGCCACGCACGGCGCCTTCGGCGCGCTGGCCTTCGGCATCGGCAGCAGCGAGGTGGGCCACGTGATGGCGACCCAGTGCCTGCTGCAGCGCAAAGCGAAGACGCTGGCGATCACCGTTGATGGCCGCCTGCCGGCCGGCTGCAGCGCGAAGGATTTAATTCTCCACATCATCGGCCGCATCGGTGTGGCCGGCGGCACCGGCCATGTCATCGAGTACCGCGGTAGCGCCATCGACGCGCTGTCGATGGACGAGCGCATGACCATCTGCAACATGAGCATCGAGGCCGGCGCGCGCGCGGGACTGATCGCCGTCGACGACACCACCATCGAGTGGCTGCGCGGAGCTGAGCGCGTGCCGCAGGGTGCCGCGTTCGACGACGCCGCCGCCGGGTGGCGCCAGTGGCGCAGCGACGATGGCGCGCGCTTCGATGCCGAAGTGCGCATCGACGCCAGCGAGGTCAAGCCCACGCTGACCTGGGGCACGCATCCGGGCCAGGTGATCGCGGTCGACGCACCGCTGCCGGCCGCCGCGCCAGACACCGTCGGCGCGCTGTCCTACATGGGCTTCGA
>DMHI01000228.1 GCA_003449515.1 Lysobacteraceae bacterium
TGAACACCGGCACCGACATCTCGAGCCGGAAACTGCCGTCGGCGAGCGATTCCGCCTCGATGCGTCCGGCCGGGCTGCCCATCACGAAGCGCCCCGCCGGCGCACTGCCCGCCCGCCGCAGCCAGGCGGCCACACAGCGCGCACCGTTGCCGCATTGGCCGGCGACGCTGCCGTCGGCGTTCCAGATGCGGTAATCGGCGAGAACGTCGGGCGATCGCGGCGGCTCGATGGTCAGCAACTGGTCGAAGCCGATGCCCCGATGGCGGTCGGCCATGCGTGCGGCTTCCGAGGGCGTGGGCGGCGCACTGCCGTCGCGCAGATCGAGCACGACGAAATCGTTGCCGGCGCCATGCATCTTGCTGAAGCGACGGCGACCGCGCGCCGCGCCGCTCATGCGCCGAGCGCGCCGCCGTCGGGCGCGTCACCGCCGGTTGCCGCCGAGGACCCGCCAGCGCCAGCGGCGGTGGATTCGACGGCCGAGCCGCTCTGCGGCGCGGGAGGCAGCAGGTCGCCCTTG
This sequence comes from Lysobacteraceae bacterium, assembly GCA_003449515.1. GTDB lineage: Bacteria > Pseudomonadota > Gammaproteobacteria > Xanthomonadales > Xanthomonadaceae > Silanimonas. Next base: position 518 of record DMHI01000228.1, read on the forward strand.
TTGCCACAGGCGGTGAGCAGCAGGCCAGCAAGCAGCATCGATGGCAGGACGCGGAGGAATCTCATGCGGGCGGACTCGATCGGGCGACGGACGCGCAGCGCGCGGACGCTGCCGAGTATAGCCAGCACCCGGCGCTGCCGATGAATACGTTTGCGACTGTTGGCGGGCTTCAAGCAGCGCCGCGGCCGAACGATTAGGCTGGCGTGTCGAGCCCACCCGAACGTGATCGATGACCCAGGACGCTGCTCTTCTCGTGCTGTTCGGCGCCACAGGCGATCTCGCGCAGCGCATGCTGCTGCCTTCGCTCTACGCGCTCGAACGCGATGGCCTGCTGCCCGCCCCGCTGCGCATCCTCGGCAGTGCGCGCAGCGCGATGGACGCCGCAGCCTTCCGCGCCAACGTCGCCACCTCGGTGGCCAGGGCCATCGGTGCCGGTGATCGCAACGAGGCGGCGCTGGAGCGCCTGCTCGGCCGCTGCGACTATCAGGCGGCATCGGTCGACGACCCGGCCGCGCTGGCGGCACTGGCCGCGCGCATCGCGGCGATCCGCGGCGACGGCGACGTGCTGGTGCATCTGTCGACCGCGCCGAAGTTCTACGGCCCGATCTGCGAGGCGCTGGCCGCGGGCGGCGTGGCCGACGCGCGGATGCGGGTGATGCTGGAGAAGCCGATCGGCCACGACCTTGCCAGTTCCATCGCCATCAACGACGCGGTGGCGGCGGTGTTCCGCGAGGCGCAGGTGTTCCGCGTCGACCACTACCTCGGCAAGGAGGGCGTTCAGAACCTGCTGGCGCTGCGCTTTGGCAACGCGCTGTTCGAGCCGCTGTGGAACTCGCGCTTCGTCGAGCAGGTGCAGGTCACCGTCGCCGAGACGGTGGGCCTTGAAGGGCGCGGCGGCTACTACGACGAATCCGGTGCCATGCGCGACATGGTGCAGAACCACCTGTTGCAACTGCTGACCCTGACCGCGATGGAGCCGCCCTCGCACTTCGACCCCGGCGCGGTGCGCAACGAGAAGCTGAAGGTGCTGCGCTCGCTCAGGCCGATCGAGGGCGAGGATGTCGCCACGCACACGGTGGCCGGCCAGTACACCGCCGGCGCGATCGACGGCAAGGCGGTGCCCGGCTACGCCGACGAGCTGGGCCGCAAGAGCCGCACCGAGAGCTTCGTCGCCATCCGCGCGCACATCGACAACTGGCGCTGGAGCGGCGTGCCGTTCTACCTGCGCACCGGCAAGCGCCTGCCGCGCCGCACCACCGAGATCTACGTGAAGATGCGCGCGGTGCCGCATTCGATCTTCGACGGCGAAGGTGCCACGCCCGAGCCGAACGCGCTGCTGATCCGCCTGCAGCCGGAAGAACGCATCTCGATGATGCTGATGAGCAAGACGCCGGGCCTCGACCGCGGTGGCGTCAAGCTCTCGCAGGTCGCGCTCGACCTCGACCTGCACGACGCCTTCGCCCACGAGCGCCGGCGCATCGCCTACGAGCGCCTGTACCTCGACGCGCTGCGCGGCAGCGGCACGCTGTTCGTGCGCCGCGACGAGATCGAAGCCGCATGGACCTGGGTCGACCAGATCCTCGGCGGCTGGGCCGCACGCGGGCAGGAGCCCCGGCCCTATCCTGCCGGCAGTTGGGGCCCGACCAGCGCGCTGGCGCTGCCCGAGCGCCACGGCCACAGTTGGCGCGAGTGAGCGGCGGCAAGAGCGATCGACGCACGACGATGAACCCGCTGCCGATCACCGTGCACGCCAGCGCCGAATCACTGGCCATCGCCGTGGCGTGCCGGCTTGCCGACGCCATCCGCGACGGCGTGGCCGCACGCGGCGAGGCCTGGCTGGCGCTGGCCGGCGGCAGCACGCCGTTCGCCGCGTATCGCAAGCTCGCCGCGATGGACCTGCCGTGGCATCGCGTGAACCTTGTGGCCAGCGACGAGCGCGTGGTGCCGGCCACGCACGAGAAGCGCAACGAGCGCGCCTTGGCCGAAGCCTTCGCTGGCGCGCGCGGCGTCACCATCCATCCGCTGGTGGCGAGCGATGGCGCGACCCGCGGCGCCACAGGCGCTTGCAACGACGCAACACCCGGCGACCCGGCGCTGGCAACGGCGCAGGCCTCGCTCGGCGCGCTCGCCCACCGCGCCTTCGACGCCGTGCTGCTCGGCATGGGCGCCGATGCCCACTTCGCCTCACTGTTCCCGCAGGTCACGCCGGCGTCGGCCCTCGATGCCGGCCATCGCGCGCCGTTCGTCGCGCTCACGCCCGATCCGCTGCCGCCGGAAGCGCCCTTCCCGCGCGTCTCGCTCACGCTTTCGCGCCTCATCGCCACGCATTCGCTCATGCTGATGATCACCGGCGAAGCCAAGCGCGCCGCGCTCGAGGCCGCGCGCACCCGCAGCGCGAGCGAAGCCCCGATCCACGCCCTGCTGGCCGCCGCACCCGACCTCGCGATCCACTGGAGCCCCTGATGTCGCTGCACCCCGTCGTCGAACGCGTCACCCGGCGCATCATCGAGCGCAGCGCGCCGACGCGCGGTGCTTACCTCGCGCTACGCGAGGCCGCGGCTCAGCGCGGCACCGCCCGTGT
>DMHI01000102.1 GCA_003449515.1 Lysobacteraceae bacterium
ACGCCGCGGCCTTCGCGGATCTCCATCGCCATCGAGCGGCTGACGACGTCGCGGCTGGCCAGATCCTTGGCCGAGGGGGCATAGCGTTCCATGAACCGCTCGCCCTGGGCGTTGGTCAGATAGCCGCCTTCGCCGCGCGCGCCTTCGGTGATCAGCACGCCCGCGCCATAGATGCCGGTCGGGTGGAACTGCACGAACTCCATGTCCTGCAGCGGCAGCCCGGCGCGCAGCACCATCGCATTGCCGTCGCCGGTGCAGGTATGCGCCGACGTCGCCGAGAACCAGGCCCGGCCATAGCCGCCCGTCGCCAGCACCACGGCATGGCTGCGGAAGCGGTGGATCGTGCCGTCTTCCATGCACAGAGCGATCACGCCACGGCACACGCCGTCTTCCATGATCAGGTCAAGCGCGAAATATTCGATGAAGAAGTCCGCATCATATTTCAGGCTCTGCTGATACAGCGTGTGCAGCATCGCATGGCCGGTGCGGTCGGCAGCCGCGCAGGTGCGCTGCGCGGGCGGGCCTTCGCCCATATTCTGCATCATGCCGCCGAACGGCCGCTGATAGATGCGGCCTTCGTTGGTGCGCGAAAACGGCATGCCGGCATGTTCGAGTTCATAGACGGCGGCCGGCGCCTCGCGGCACAGATATTCGATCGCGTCCTGGTCGCCCAGCCAGTCCGACCCCTTGACGGTGTCGTACATGTGCCAGGTCCAGTGGTCCGGCCCCATATTGCCGAGCGACGCGGCGATGCCGCCCTGGGCGGCGACCGTGTGGCTGCGGGTCGGGAAGACCTTGGTGATACACGCGGTCTTCAGCCCCGCGCCGGCCACGCCCATCGTCGCGCGCAGGCCGGCCCCGCCGGCCCCCACGATGACGGCGTCATAGCTGTGGTCGATGATCTTATAGGCGTCCGCCATCAGGCAGCTCCCGCAAAGGCGATCTTGAGGATCGAGAAGATGGCCAGCGCGCCCGCGCCGACCGCGTAGAAATTGAGCGCGACGAGCCACAGCACGCGCTGCTCATTGTGCTGATAGTCCTCGATGACGACCTGCAGCCCCATGCGGAAATGCCAGAACACGCTGATCACCGTCAGCATCATCGGCACCGCCGCCAGCGGGTCCTGCAGCCACGCCGTCACCGTCGCATAGTCGAGCGACGGCAGGCGGGCGATCGAGAAGATGAACCACAGCATCAGCAGGAAGTTCGATCCCGCCGTCAGCCTGTGGGTCCACCAGTGATGGGCACCCGATTTGGCGGAGCCCAGGCCGCGCACGCGGCCGATCTGCGTTCCCGTTCCCATCAGCCCTTCACCACCAGAATATAGGTCCAGAACAAGGCGGTCGCGACGACCGAGAAGGCCCAGGTCAGCTGGGCCGAGCGTTTGTTCGATTTGAGTTCGAAGTTCGCGCCCATATCCATCACCAGATGGCGCACGCCCGAGGCCATGTGCTGGAAAAAGCTGAGGCTGAGCCCGATGCCCAGCACATAGCCGGCGATGTTGAGGCCGCCGGATTTAAGCGTGAACAGGTCGAGAAAGCCCTGATAGGCGGCTTCGCCGCTGGCCAGCGCGACCAGCCACCAGACGAGCAATATGGCCCCGACCGTCGCCATGCCCGACCCGGTGGCGCGGTGCAGGATCGACACCGCCATATGCGGGCCCCAGCGCCAGATGGTCAGATGCGGCGACAAGGGCCGTGTGCGGTTGCTGCTGCTCATGTCGAGCCCCTTTGCGTTGCTGTCGGGCTGCGTCTTAGCCCGTCTGCGCCAAGGTGCAACCGGGCGAAGCGGGAAAGCGCAGGTTTAACCGCGGCTTTACCAAAATCCCCTAACCCTGCGGCCAAGCACCGCCTGCCAGGAAACACCGCCGTGACCGCCAGACCTTCCGCGTCCCACCCGGCCCGCAAGCCCGCCCACGCCCCGACCATCGCCGACCGGTTGCGCGAGTTCGACCGCGAGGGCACGCTCGAGGCGCTGCTGCGCGAGGTGAGCACCCTTGTCGATGCCCATCTGCACGATATCGCGGGCTTTTTCTGGGAAGCCTATAATGCCTCGCCCAATGTGACGGCCAAGATCGAGGGCGAACGGCTGGCGCGCTTCGTCGAGGACAGCCTGCTCTACACCCGCGAGCGGTTCAGCAATCCGCGCAGCGAGCGCTGGGCCGATCTGGCACGCCAGAATGCCGCGCGCTCCGAAGCCGCCGGCGTGCCACTGCACACGACGCTGGCGGCACTCAGCCTGACCTATGACCATGTGATCGACGTGCTGCATGACAAATGCGGCGACGAGCGGGAGCGGTTCCGCGAACTGGCCCGCGCGATCCGCCGGATCATGATCATGGAAGCCGACATCATGTCGGCCCATGTCAGCGAGCTGCGCGCCAATCGCGCCTCGGCCGAGCGGTCGCAGCATGCCGACATGTTCCAGAGCCGGATCGCGACCGAGGTGTCGAGTGCCTTTTCGCTGGGCGAGACGCTGCGCACCCAGGCGTCGGATGCCTCGGCGGCGGCGCGCGGGATGCTCGGCAAGGCAAGCGAAGTTGCCGCTGCCGCCGAACAGTCGGCGGTCGCGATGCGCGAGGCGGCACACACCGCCGCCGGGCTAATCCGCGCGATCGAGGATGCGCGCAGCGAGGTCGAAGTCGCGGCCAACATCGCCACCCGCGCCGCCGCCCAGGCCGGCGACGCGGTAAGCGTGTCGGAAGCGCTGTCGGCCCATGCCCAGTCGATCGAATCGATCCTGGGGCTGATCCGCGACATTGCCGGCCAGACCAATCTGCTGGCGCTCAACGCCACGATCGAGGCGGCGCGGGCCGGCGATGCCGGGCGCGGCTTTGCCGTCGTCGCGCAGGAAGTGAAAAGCCTCGCCAACCAGACGGCGCGCGCCACCGACGACATTGCCGCCAAGATCGCCACCATTCAGGCGGCGACGCGCACCACCGTCGATGCCAACAGCTCGATCCGCGACACGGTGGGCGAAGTCCAGCAATCGGCCGACCGCATCCGCACGGCGATGGAAACTCAGGCGCAGACGGTGACGATGATCACCGCCGCCGTCGACGAAACCGCCCTTGCCGCCGATTCCATGTCAGCGACCATCGCCGCGATCCGGCAGGACACGGAAAATGTGGCGAGCGAGATCGACCAGCTCGAAACCGGCTTCCGCCGCGTCGATTCCCAGCTCGGCCAGCTGCGCGCCGCCGCCATCGATTATGTGAAGCTGGTGGCCTGAGGGATTGTTGGGGCTGCGCCTTGCGGCGCAGGGGCGGCACCGGCC
>DMHI01000040.1 GCA_003449515.1 Lysobacteraceae bacterium
CAGGCCGAGCTGTCGCGGCTCGATGCCGATGCCCAGCTTGCCGGCATGGGCGATCTCGAGCGCCTGAAGGCGAGCCAGGCCGTGCAGGCGATCGCATCGGCACCGTCGCGCGAGCGCCCCGGCCTGATCTACATCGCCGAGCAGCGCGTCCGGGCCGCCGCCGCCGCCGCCCAGGCCGATGCGCTGGCCGCGCAGTCGATGGCGCTCGATCGCGAGCGCGACCAGATTCTCGTCGACGCCAGCCGCCGCGAGGCCGAGGCGGCCCGCCGCGAGGCCGAACGCCTGCGCACCCAGAACCTCGCCCGCCAGGAGGAGGCCGCGCGCCTCGTCGAACAGGCCGAGATCGAGCGCACCGCCCGCGCCGAGACCTTCGCGCTGGCCGAGCAGGCGCGGGCCGAGGCCGAGCAGGCCCGGCGGCTTGCCGCCACCCGTGCGCGCGAGGCCGCCCTGGCGCGCGAGGAGGCCGAACTGGCGAGTGCGCTGGTGGCCGAGGCGATGGCCGCCGATGCGCCGCTGCCGCCCTCGCGTCAGGTGGGTGGGGCCACGGTCTACACGCTGGCCGGTTCGGCCTTCGCCAGCGGCCGCGCCACGCTGAACACCGAGGCCAATGCCAGCCTGCGGCGGCTGGCCATGGAGATCGGCGGGCGCAGCCTGCGGATCGTCGGCTTCACCGACAGCCAGGGCAGCGCCAGCGCCAACGAGACGCTGTCGAAGCGGCGCGCCGACGCGGTGGCGGCGATCCTCAAGGAGTCGGGTGCCAGCGGCAGCATCGTCACCGAAGGCCGTGGTGCCGCCGATCCGGTGGCCGACAACGCGACGGCGGAAGGGCGGGCGCGCAACCGCCGGGTCGAGATCACGGTGCGCTGAGCCGGGCGGGGCGTTCACGCCACTGAACGGCGTTAGCCGCCGGTGAGGGCCGGCGGCGACTTGCGTTAAGCCGCGCAAAGTGCGCTGGAAACGCTTGCCGCTCGCCCGCAGCGGGCGTAGCGTCGAATGCCCAAGGGGATGGTCCTCTTGGGAGCACGAGCCAGGCCGATGACCGCTGACCTCATCCCGCCGCTGTCCCCGCGCCCGCTGTGGGTCGCGCGCGGCGCGCGGCCCGAGGCGGCCAGCCTTCCCGACCTGACCGCAGTCCAACCCCAACGCCCCGAGCCGCCGTGCCGGGGCGTTCGCGTTCGAGGAGGTCGCTGAAATGTTCGAAGGTCAATCCACCGCCGATGTCGAAGCCTTGATCAAGTCCGATCCGGAGTTCCGCCAGCTCTACCGCCGCCACCAGCAGCTCAACCGCCAGGTGCTGGACGCCGAGCTCGGCGTGCTCCCGATCGACGACCTGACGCTGTCGCGGATGAAGAAGGAAAAGCTGCTGGCCAAGGATCGCCTGACCCGGATGTTCGCCCGAACGCGACACTGATCCACGCGTCCGCGACCCCGCGGTGAATCGCGGCCCGCCCGGTGCGGGCCGCGTCGTTCATGCCCCGGGCCCGTAAGATAGTCGCCATGGACGCTTCCGCCGCCACCGCCCCTGTCGTCGCACCGATCGGCCTGCCGCAGCGCCTGGGTGAGCTGCTGGTCGATCGTGGCCTGCTCAACGCCGCCGACCTGCAACGCGCGCTGGGCGTGCAGGCGCAGTTGGGCGGGCGCCTTGGCCAGATCCTGGTGCGCCTCGGCGCGCTCTCCGAGGACAGCCTTCTGCCGGTGCTGGCCGAGCAGCTCGGCATGCCGGTGCTGGTGGCGGCCGAGTGGCCGCAGGACGCCGCCGCGCTGCGCCTCGACCCCGCGCTCGGCATCGTCGCCGACTGGTTCATCGACCAGGGCGTGGTGGTGTGGACCGACGCCGAGGGCCGCTGCCGGCTCGCCGCCCGCGATCCGCTCGATCCGGCTGTGAACGAACTCCTCGAAGCGCGCCTGCCGCCGGCCTGGGCCTGGCGCCTGGTGCGCGCGCAGGAACTCGAGCGTCTCCTCGACGCCTTCCAGCGCGCCAACCGTGCCGTCGCCGACGAGGACGACGACATCGGCCACCTGCGCGAACTGGCCGAGGAGGCCCCGGTCATCGAGCTGGTGAACAACCTGCTCGCACAGGCCATGGACCGCGGTGCGTCCGACATCCATGTCGAGCCCGGCGAGGATCGCTTCAGCGTGCGCTTCCGCGTCGATGGCGTGCTGCACGAGGTGCTGGCGCTGCCGCTGTCGCGCTTCGCCGCGGTGGCCTCGCGCATCAAGCTGATCTCCGGCATGGACATCGCCGAGCGCCGCCTGCCGCAGGACGGCCGGCTCTCGGCGCGCGTCAGTGGCCGCGAGGTCGACGTGCGCGCCTCGGCGGTGCCCGGCGTGCATGGCGAATCGATCGTGATGCGCCTGCTGCCGAAGGAGCGCGAGGACCTGTCGTTGGAGCGGCTGGGCTTCGAGCCCGCCGACCTCGCGCGCTTCCGCCGCTGGGCCACCGAACCGCACGGCATCGTGCTGGTCACCGGCCCTACCGGCTCAGGCAAGAGCACCACGCTCTACGCCACGCTGGAGAGCATCAACGACCGCGCCGAGAAGATCATCACCGTCGAGGACCCGGTCGAATACCAGGTGCCGGGCATCACCCAGATCCAGGCCAACGCCGAGATCGGCTACACCTTCGCCCGCGCCCTGCGCGCCATCCTGCGCCAGGACCCGGACGTGGTGATGATCGGCGAGATCCGCGACCGCGAGACCGCCGAGATCGCCATCCAGGCGGCACTCACCGGCCACCTCGTGTTCTCGACGCTGCACACGAATGACGCGGTCAGCGCCTTCACCCGCCTCGTCGACATGGGCGTTGAACCGTTCCTCGTCGCCACCAGCGTGCGCGCGGTGCAGGCGCAGCGCCTGCTGCGCCGGCTCTGCGGCGCGTGCTCGGCACCGGCCGAGGTGCTGCCGCAGGTCGCCGCCGTGATCGCGCCCTACGTGCCGGCCGGAGAAACGCCGGACTGGCGGCGCGCGGTCGGCTGCCCGGCCTGTCAGGGCACCGGCTATCGCGGCCGGGTCGGCATCTACGAGCTGGTGGAGGTCGACGCCGCGTTGCAGGGCATGGTGATGCAGCGCGCCACCGCGGCCGACATGCGCCGCGCCGCCGATGCCCAGGGCGGCCGCACGCTGCGCCACGACGGCCTGCTGAAGGCCTTCCGCGGCCTCACCACGGTCGATGAGGTTGCGCGCGTCACCGGCGGGGCGCTCGACGCGCTCGATGAGCGCGATGCGATCGACGCCGCGAGGCCGGTCGAGCCGTGAGCTTCCGGTTCCGCGCGGTCGACGCCCAGGGCCGTGAAGTCACCGGCCTGCTCGATGCCAGCGACGAGCGTGCCGCCCAGCGCGAGATCGTGCGGCGCGGCCTGGTCGCCGTGGCCATCGAGCCCGATCGTCCGGCGGTGGGCGACTGGGCCGCGCGCCTGCCGCCGGCGCCGCGCGAGCTGCAACTGGTGCTGCAGGAGTTCGCCACGCTGATCGATTCCGGCGTGTCGCTGGCAGTGGCGCTGTCGTCGCTGGCCGGCTCCAGCCACCACCCGAGGATCACCGCCGCCTTCGCCGACATGGCCAGGGCGGTGCGTCGCGGCGAGCGCTTCGCCGACGCCCTGCGGGCCAGTCCGCTGCCGCTGCCGGCCTACCTGCACCAGCTGGTCGAAGCCAGCGAGCTCACCGGCCGCCTCGGGGCCGCCCTCGAGGACGGCGCGCGCCAGTACGAGTACGACCTGCGCGTGCAGAGCGAACTGCGCTCGGCGCTGGTGTACCCGGCCGTTCTGGTGGCCTCGGGCATCGCCGCGGTCGGCATCATCTTCCTCTGGGTGGTGCCGCGCTTCGGCGGCCTGCTCGAGCAGCGCGCCGAGCAGTTGCCCGACCTGTCGCGCTGGGTGATCGGCGGTGGCGTCTGGTTCGCCGACCACGCCGGCGTCGTGGCACTCGCCGCCGCTGCGCTGCTGGCGCTGCTCGTCGGCCTGCTGCGTCGGCGCGAGGTGCGCCAGCGCCTGCTCGAAACGGCAGCGCGCGCACCGCTGCTCGGGCCCTGGCTGGTGGAATCGGAAGTGGGCCGCTGGTCGGGCACGCTGGGTACCCTGCTGGCCAACCGCGTCGAGCTCACCCGCGCGCTCGAACTCGCGGCCGCATCGGTGGGCCTCGAATTCCTGCAGGTGCGGTTGCGCCAGGTCACGCGCTCGGTGCGCGGCGGCAGCACGCTCTCGCACGCGCTGCGCGAGCATCGGGCGCTCAACGCCACCGGCTACGATCTGGTCGCGGTGGGCGAGGCCAGCGGCGAGCTGCCCAAGCTGCTGCTGGCGCTCTCGCGGCTCTACCAGTCCACCGGCCGCGAGCGCATGCAGCGTGCGCTCAAGCTGATCGAGCCGGCGGCGATCATCGTCATCGGCGGCGTGATCGGCGTGCTCGTCACTGCCGTCATCCTCGCCATCACCAGCGTCAACGACCTGCCCCTGTGACCCGAATGCCGAACCGCCACCCGCTCCGCGCCGCCGCAGCCGGCTTCACGCTGCTCGAGATCCTCGTCGTCCTCGTCATCATCGGCCTGATCGCCAGCCTCGTCGGCCCGCGCCTGTTCACCCAGCTCGAGGGCTCGCAGGTGCGGGTGGCCGAAACCCAGGTGAAGATGCTGCGGGGCGCGGTCGAGACCTTCCGCCTCGACATGGGCCGCCTGCCCAGCGCCGACGAGGGCCTTGGCGTGCTGTTCAGCGCGCCGGCCGATCCGCGCGCGGCCGAGCGTTGGCGCGGCCCCTACCTCGACGAGGCCGTACCGCTCGATCCGTGGGACCACCCCTACCAGTACGCCATCCCCGGCCGCGACGGCCAGCCCTTCGCCCTGTTCTCGCTGGGCGCCGACCGCGCGCCGGGCGGGGAGGGCAACAACGCCGACATCGGCGTCCTGCCGCCGGCGTCCTGAGGCGCAGCACCCGGCCATGCGCGGTTTCACCCTCATCGAGATGCTGGTGGTGCTGGTCATCCTCGGGATGGCGGCGGCGCTGGTCGCGCCGGCGCTGGCGCGTACCGCCGAGCGGGTCCGCGAGTCGGGCGAACGCGAGGACGTGCGCCGATTGCTGCAGGCGATGCCGGCGCTCGCCCGGCAGCAGGGCCACGCACTTGTCTGGGACGCCGGCATGCCCATGGCACTTCCGGGTCGGGATTGGCCGGAGGGCTGGCAGGTGGTGGCGCTGTCGCCGATCAGGATTGCCGCGAACGGATGGTGCAGTGGTGGCGAGCTGCAAGCGCGTGGCGGGGAGACCACGATGCACTTCGCGGTGAACGCACCCGACTGTCGGCTGGTGCTACGCGATGACGTACCGTAGCGTCGCTGGATTCACCCTGCTCGAGGCCATCGTCGCGCTGGCGATCCTCGCCGCTGGCGGCATGGCCCTGTTCGCCGCCCTGAACACGTCGATGCGCGCCATCGAGCGCGCTAATGCCACCGCCCGTCTCGACGCTGGCACCCAGGACGCTCTGTCGCGATTGGAAACGCTCAATCCGATGTTGCAGCCGAGCGGCGAGGAGCCACTGGGCCGTTTTCGCCTGCGATGGACGGCGACACCCGTCGAGCCGCCACGTGATGGGCTTACCAACTACCTGCAGCCCGGCTATTTCGAATTGGGCCTGTACGACCTCGAGGTGGAACTGCTGGAGGGATCACGGGTCGAGCGCCGTTTCGCAGTGCGCAAGGCCGGCTGGCGCCAGGTCCGCGCCCCGGAGGCGTTGTGAGGGCACGCGGCTTCAGCTTGCTCGAGGCCATGGTGACGCTGGTGGTGCTCGCACTGGTCGCCACGCTGCTGATGCAGTCGCTGGCCCATGTGCTTTCGTTGCGCGAGCGGCTGCTCCGGCACGAGCGCGACGCGCGCGTGCAGGCCCTGCACGAACAGTGGTTCCGCGACAGCGTGGCCGCCGCTGTCGCTGACCTTGCCGGCGAGCGTCCGGCCTTTGTCGGCGACGCCACCGGCATGGCTTTTCTCTCGCTTGACGCCTTGCGCAGCGGCAGTGCGGCGACCGTGGCATGGCGGGTGGAGGAGATCGATGACCGCCGGAAACTCGTTTACGTCGAAGGCGGTGAACAGTGGATGTTGCTGGGCGACGGCCTCCGGGCGGGCCGCTTCGCCTACCTCGACGCCGGCGGTCACTGGCATGACGCATGGCCGCTCGAAGAGCGGCCGGACGAGGTGCTGCCCCGAGCGGTCCGCCTCGACATCGAGGAGGCCGACGGCACCCGCGATTGGCGGGCCCATGTGGGTGCCGCCCCGGGCCTGCCGCCCGTACTCGCCAACCGGGTGCGAAATTTCGATGGCGCGTTCTAGGGCCGGCACGGCGCTGCAGGGCGGGTTCATCCTCGCGATGGTGCTGTGGATGCTGGCCGCACTAGCGATTGGCGTTGGATTGCTCGTACTCTGGACTCGGGAGCGCGTGGCCGAGGCCACGCTCGCGCGCGTCGAGATCGAGGACCGCATCGCGGCGCTCTCGACGCGCGAAGTGCTGCTCTACCTCGCGTCCACCGTGCCGGTGACGCGGGCCGGTCAGCCCTTGACCCCGATACCGGTCGGCGAATTGGCCCTCCGCCGTCTCGACGAGTTCGGCGGCTTCGACCTCCGTCCCCGCGGGGGCGAATTGCGACTCGATGACCGCACCTACCTTGGCATCGGCGGCATCCGCTTCGCCGTCCAGGATGAGGCCGGGCTGGTGCCTCTGGCCTTGCCGGAAAACGCCCCGGTGTCCATTCTGCTGGCGGCGGCAGGTGCGCCTGCGGCGTCCTTGCCCGGCCTGGTCGACCGCCTCGTCGACTACGCCGATGCCGATGACCTGCGCCGTCTGAACGGCGCTGAATCACGCGACTACGAGCGCGCTGGAGTGCCTCCTCCGGCACAGCGCCCACTCATCAGCGTCCGCGAGCTGCCACGCGTGCTCGGCTGGCACGACCTGCCGTCCGATGTGCTCGGGCGCACCCAGGACTGGGCCACCACCGCATACGCCGGTGCATTGAACCTCAACACCGCGCCGCTGCCTCTGCTCGAGGCTTACGTACTCGACTGCGGTACGGTCTGCCGCGCGCGGCTCGCTCGCCGCGACGATGCACTGTTCCTTTCCGGCCGCCACTTCGAGGAGGAAACCGCCACACGGCTGCGCGGCGATCGCGATACCGACTACCGCACCGCGCCCTCGGGTGAGTGGCGACTGACCTTCTGGGGCGCCGCCGGCAGGGCTTGGCGCATCCATGTACGATTGACGCCCTTGGCGGATCAAGCGGCGCCGTGGACTGTCGATGCCGTCTACCGCGCCCCTCGCCCCGATGCCGATGACGCTCCGTCAACGATTCCAAGCCCTCTTTTCGCCGACGCGCCGCTGGATCGGCCGCTCCGCTGAGGCGATCCAGCCGGGCGGCTGGCTCGGGCCTGTTGAAGTGGTGGTGCCGCGTGCCGCCTGCCAGCATCGCCGCTTCGTCTTTCCCCAATTGCCGGCCGAGCAGCGCGGCGCAGCGTTGCGGTTGGCCGCTGAACGCGCGGCGCCTGCCCTCGGCGCTCGATGGATGGCGCGTTGGCAGGGCGAGGTAGCCCAGGTATGGCTGGTCGAGCCGGACGCACTCGAGGGTGTCGACGAGGCCGCCACGCTGGTGCCCGAGTCCGCGTTGCGGGCTGCACCGGCCGCAGCGGATGCAGCCCGGCTCGTGGCGCAGCGGCAGGGTGTGGAGGGCCAGGCCTGGCGCGACGGTCAACTGCTTGCCTCGCGCTGGTGGCCGGAGCCGCCGGGCGCGGAAGCCTGGGCCCGCTTCCTCCGTGGTGCCGCGCTGCCCGCCACGAGTGATGCACCGCCCGCCGTGCAGGCTCTCCCGCTCGAGTCGTCCCCGTGGGGGCGTCCTGGCGGCGGGCTGCGCTGGTCATCGGCCCAGCTCGAGCGTGCCTTCTGGCGCTCCTTGGGTGTTCTGGCCGGGCTGGTACTCGGTTGGCAGCTCGTGGCCAGCGTCGCGTGGTCGGTGGCGGTCCGCTGGCAGCAGGCGGAGTTGGAGCAGGTGCGGGCCGAGTCGATGCCCCTGATCGACGCCCGCGAGCAGGCCGAGACCGCTCGTGAGCGCATGGCGGCCTACGTGGCCCTGACCCGTACGCCCGTGGATCACGCGCTGGTGGGGGATGTACGTCGTGCGCTGCCGGATGACGCGCGATTGCTGATGTGGTACCGCGACGCCGGACGCCTGCGCGTCGAACTGCAGTCGTCCAGCACCGATCCGCGTATTTTCGTGCAGGCCTTCCGGGAGCATCCGCTGCTGTCGGGCGTGGTGGCGAACCCGTCCGATGAAGGCCGCATGGTGCTCGAGGTCGACCTCGACGCGAACGCTGGTGAGGTCGCGCCATGAGCACCCCGGACTCGCTGAAGGCCCAATGGCAGGCCAACCGTCGCCTGCGTATCGCCGTGGGCCTAGCGGCACTGTTCGGCTTGCTCCACCTCGCTTTCGCCCTTTCCGATGCGCGTTCCGCGCGCATCGAAGCCTATCTCACCGACCGCGCCCTGTTGGAGCGCCTCGAGGGAGCTGCGGCCGATGCCGAGTGGGTGGGTCGAGCCACCGAGGCTCGCGAAGCCCTGGACGCGATGGAAGCCACTATGGCCGCAGCGGTGGGTGCCGGCGAGGCGCAGGCTGAATTGCAGGCCCTGCTCGATGGCCTTGCAACTGGTGCCGGCATCGCCGGGTCGCGTGTGCGCTCCGAGGCGGCAGTGCCGATAGAGGGCCTTCCGGGTGTCTGGCAGGTGGTGGCTCGACTCGACGCCTCCGCCTCGCCCACCGCCATCGAAGCCCTGCTGCACGAACTCGCCGGCCGCCCTTGGCTGCGCGTCGAGCGCATCGAGATCCGTGACGGCAATCCGGGCCCGATCCAACTCGTGGTTCGCGCCTACCTGCGGCAGCAGGAGGGCGCGCCATGAGATCTTACCGCGACGCCCTGCGCGCTGCCCTCGCACGCGCCCATCGCAGCCGCGAGCTGCGGCATGCGGCGCTCGCTGCCGTGGTTGGAGCCATTGCCTTCTTCCTGCTGGGCACCACGCCCACGCGATTGCCGCCGCCGGTTGCCGATGCCGCGCCGTGGACCCTGCCCACGCTGCCCGCCGGGCCGGTCGAGGCTGCCTGGCCGGGTCCGGTGTGGGTTTCGGAGCCTGCGGTCGCCGCTGCGGCCACCGCCACCCTCCGGCCGCCGCGACTGCTCGGCATCGTGCGAGTGGCGGGGCAAAGTGCCGCGCTGTTCGAAATGCCCGATGGCCAGCGATTGCGCGCTGCCGAAGGCGAGCGGCTGCCGGATGGGGCCGTGGTGACCGCCGTGGCCCCAACCCGGGCCGCTTGGCGCGATGCTGAAGGCCGAACGCACGAGGCGCGCCTGCTTGACGCGCGCACGCTCTGAACCGATGGATGTGACCCGCCCCATGCCTTTCCGCCCCATGCCCGTTCGCCTCACCTCTGCCCTTGTCGTGGCGCTGGCCCTTGCCGGCTGCGCAACGCCGCCCGCTTCCCTTCCCGAGCCTTTGCGCGAGCCCCTGCCGCTGCCGCAGGAGGCCGCCGACGCCGAAGAAGCCCCGGCACACGCTCGCCGCATCACCGAGGGACCGCGCGTCGAGGCCGCTCCGGCGCGCGTGTTTGATCCCCGGCGCGGCCCCGTGCCGCCGGGCGGCTCACCGGTGGCCATCGCCATCGACGGCGTGAACCTCACGGCGTTCATCGACGAGGTTTTCGCCAACCAGCTCGGTTTTTCCATCGAGGTGGAGCAGGGCGTGCGCGACAAGACCGATCTCGTGAGCCTGCGGCTGGTGGCGCCCGAGCCGCCGCATCGGCTGTACGCCATCGCTGAAGAGGTGCTCAAGCGCTATGGCGTGGCCGTGGTGCAGGAGCAGGGCCGCCTGCGCTTCACCGCCGATGCCGCGGCGGTGGTCGAGGCCCCGCAATTGCTCACTGGCCGGGCGTTGCCCGAGGTGCCCGTCGGCCAACGCCCGATTTTCGTCTTCATGCCGCTCGATGTCGCCGACCCTGCGCGTATCAGCGCCCAGGTACGCACGCTGTTCGGCACCGGTGGTCCCGCCACCCTCCAGGTCACCGAGCTCAACGACAGCAACGCCCTGCTGTTGAGTGGCCCGCCGGCGCTCGTCAATGCAGCCATGGACGCGGTGCAGTTGCTCGACCGCACCGGCCTGCGTGAGAAGCGCTCGCTGCGCATCGTGCCCGTGTACCTGAGTGTCGATGTACTGGCCAAGGAACTGCGCGAACTGCTCAGCGGACAGGGCTTCAGTATCCGCACCAACGCCGCCAGTGGTGGCGCGCTCACCTTCGTGCCGGTGGCCTCGGCCAACGCGCTGGTGGTGTTCAGCGAATCCGACACTGCGCTCGATGCGGTGGCGCAGTGGGCCGAAACCCTCGACCAGCCCGCCGATGACGGTGGCGCGCAGGCCGGGGCGTTCATCTACCAGGTGCGCCACACCACGGCTGAAAGCCTGCGCACCACCATGGAGGCATTGATCGGCGGCACCCCGTCGGGTGGTGCGCCAGCGGCCGCTGGCGGCGCCGTTGCGGCCATCACGCATTTCGACGAGGCTGGCCGCGGCCCGGCCGCCGGCAGCAGCGTGGCGCAGGCTCGGACCTCGGTGAGCGTCGCACCCGACGGCAGCCGCATCGTGGTCGACCCGCAGCGCAACGCCATCATCTTCCAGGGCGAGGCCAGCCGCTGGCGCACCCTGCGAAGCGTGCTGGCTCGGCTCGACCAGCCGGCGCGCCAGGTGCTCGTCGAGGTGACCGTTGCCGAGGTGACGCTCACCGACGAGTTCTCGCACGGCGTCGAGTGGGCGCTGCGCGAGGCCGGCATCGACGATTTCGGCGGCAGCCTCGACGCCTACACCGGCACTGTGCCGTCGCGCGGTGTGGTTTGGCGGCCCATCTCGTCAAGTGGTCAGGTGCGCGCGGTGATGAATCTTTTCCAGAACAACAGCCGCGTCAGTATCCTCTCGACGCCGCGGCTGATGGTGCGCAGTGGCGAATCGGCGAGCATCGATGTGGGCACCGAAGTGCCGATCCTCACCAGCCAGGCCACGGCGCCCGACCTTGGCGGCACCACGCCATCGATCCTGCAGCAGGTCCAGTACCGCAAGACCGGCGTGCTGCTCGAGATTTCGCCAGTGGTGCACTCCAGCCAGCGCGTCGACCTCGAGGTGAGCCAGGAGGTGAGCGAGGCGCAGCAGACGGAAACCAGTTCGATCTCATCGCCTAGCATCTTTTCGCGCCGGCTGCAAACATCGATGAGCCTGTCGGATGGCGAATCGACCTTGGTTGGCGGCCTGATCTCCAACACCGGCACCGTGGGCGGCACCGAGGTGCCGGGTCTGGGGCGCATTCCGGTGCTGGGCAATCTGTTCCGCAGCCGCAGCCGCAGTGGCAACCGCACCGAATTGATGGTGCTCATCACGCCCTACGTGATCGAGGACGCCAGCCAGGCCCGGGCGATTACCGAGGCGTTGAAAGCCAGGCTGGGCGAAATCTCCCCCTGACTCCGCGGCCGGGGGCGGCTGCAAGTGCCTGCGCCTGCCGCGGTTTTCATTTGTGTGACAGGGCCGGCTAACAATTTCTCCACAATCGTTGACGCCCTGAAAAGCGGCGTACTACTATCGAATGGCGTTTGGGGACTGCGTGGTGCTCTTGCATGCGCAGAAGGTGGGTGCAAATCGACGGGGTGCTCTGTCATAGTGGGCCCCGGCGGCAACTCTCCTCCCGTGCCGGCGCCGGCATGATGCATGCAGGCGCTAGGTGGTGCCCGGACGTTGTGCTGTACTGACGCTTCAAAACCCTAAGCTTAGGAGTAACAACGTAATGACCCTCAACAAGAAGATTCTCGCCGCAGCGATCGTCGGTGGCCTGTTCGCCGCCAACGCCCAGGCGCAGGTCAACCTCGCCGCCAACCCGGCCGCCCCGGTCACGTTCGCTTCGGAACTCGCCGTTCCGACCGCCGGCCTCACGCTGACCAACGTCTCCAACGCCCTCGATCTGACCACCCCGCTGGGTTACTCGTTCTCCGAAGGCGAAGTCCGCTTCGTCCGCATCGAGTGCGCGAGCAACATCCGCTTCGCCACTGGTTCGGGCGTCACCACCAACTCGGGTGCTCTCGTCGGCGCGATCAACGGCCTCGGCACCAACGCGATCACGTTCTCGATCACTGGCGCCGCGGGCAACCCGTCGCCGACGAACGGTGCCACGACCATCACGGTCGGGGGCAACCGCACGATCACGTCGACCGCCGGCGGCGACTGCACCTACGGCCTGTACGACCAGCCCTCGCAGGCCCAGGCCGGCGGCACCGCCGGTCGCATCGCGACCCGCACTGGCGCGTACATCCAGTTCCGCACCAGCTTCACGCTGACCGCCACGCCGGTCGGTGCTGTCGCCAACGTCGAAGCCACCCCGTCGTTCTCACGTTTCTTGTCCGCTGCCCCGACCAACTCGGTTGGCACCGGTTCGCTGGGTGTCGTTACCTTCGCTCTGCGTACCCCGGCTCCGCTGATCGCCAACGGTACTGCGGTCACGCTGGCCACGGTGCTTGGTGCCGCGTCGAACCACACCATTGCGGGTGATTTTGCCAACGCCGCCAATGCGGATGGCACCTTCACCGGCACCGCGCTGACCCGCGTGTTCTTCGCCCCCAACGCGGACTGCACCGGCACGCCGATCAACGCCAGCGTCGTCACTGCGACCTCGGCGCGCTTCGACACCGGCGCGACTGCTGTCCCGGGCTTGAGCCTGTGCTACGCCCCGCGTTCGGGCGTGGCGATCCCGGTCTCGACCTACGCTCAGACCTTCAACGCCGTCTCGGCTGACCCGGCCAATTACTCGGTCGCCAGCCTCGGCCCGGTCGCGCTGGGTTCGATCACGCGCAACGGCACCTCGCTGCAGGCCCCGCTGGTGCAGGTCCCGACCGGCTGGCTGAGCCGCGTTGTGCTGACGAACACCGGTTCGGTGGCTCGCCCGTACACCATCTCGGCGCAGACCGAAGCCGGCACCACGGCGGTCGCCGGTACCGCGGCGACGGGCACCGTCCCGGCGAACGGCACGCTGGTGCTGAGCACCACGGACATCGCCACCTTCACCGGTCAGCCGCGCGGTACGCTGAACGTGACGGTCGCCGGTCCGACCAACGACATCCAGGGTCTGTACCAGATCGTCAACCCCGCTTCGGGCTCGATCTCCAACCACGTGATGGTCCGTCCGGGCAGCAACTAAGCCTCTCCGGTTAGTTCGCGACAAGGAAAAGGCCCGCGAAAGCGGGCCTTTTCTTGTCTGCCTCTTTCGCGCTCGGGCCACAGGTGCTAGCGCGCTTCACCGTCGTGCTGTCAAGCCGGGAGCAGGCCGGCGTCCCGCTGACGCTCGACCGACGGCGGCGACACAAACGCCAGTGCCGCCAATTCGTAAGGGCCGTGGCCGGGATAGACCGCGCCGAAGCCTGCTGCATGCAGGGCACTCATCAGCGAGCGCGCCGTGAAGCCGGTCTTGTGCGCGAACCAGCTCTGACCGCTGCGCTCGATCTCCTTACCCCAGCCGTACAGGACGTCCTTGGGCGTGATCGGGCCGGCGGGCGAGTGGTAGAGCACGTCCTCGATGTCGAGGCCGGAGGCGATCGCCCTCGCTACGGCAGTGATGTCGGGCACGAGCACGTAGAAGAAACCATCGGGCTTCATGACGTGGCGGATGCCGCGCAGCACGCGCGGCACTTCATGGGCGTAGTAGTGCTCGAGGTTGTGCGAGCAGTACACCGAGTCGAACACGCTCTCCCCTAGCGTGGCCAGTTCGCGTGCGTCCGCTATGACGTCGGCGCCGCTGGCCGGGTCGATGTCGAGCATCAGGTGCTCCCAGCCACGGTAGATGTCCGGGATGGGGATGCGGCGATCGTTGCCGCCGACGTTCAGGACCCGCTTCATGCCTTGGCTCCTTGGGCGCGGGCATCCCGGGCGATATCGACCTCGCCTTCAATCGCGGCGACGAACGCCTTGGCGAAACGCGCGGGCTGGGCGAAGTCGGCCCTTGCCACACGGTCGCGGAGCGTCGTGCGGAGCTGGGCGAGCGCGGCAGCCGCCTTCGCATCGGTGGCGAGCTGCGTGGCCTTGGCGACGTAATCGTCGACATCGGACGCGAGCCAATCGTCGAGTTTGAGTGCGCCAAGCACCATCTCACCCTGGCGGGCCCACAGGCTGTAGCCGCTGCTGGTGCTGGTGCTGATGCTGAGCACGGGAACGCCCATCCACAGCGCATCGAGCGTCGACATGCCGCCGTTGAAAGGAAACGGATCGAGCGCAACATCGACGCGCTGGAAGGCCTCGTAGTAGTCCACGCGGCGGGTGTAACCCTCGAGCACGATGCGCTCAGCGGCCACCCCGCGCGCACCGAGGCCATCGATGATCGCCTGCTTCGGGACGGTGTGATGGAACTGGCGGCCCTTCAGCAGCAGGCGGGAGCCGGGCGCGGCCGTGAGGATGCGCGCCCAGGCATCCATCACGCGGGGATTGATCTTGGCGATGTTGTTGAAGCAGCCAAACGTGAAGGCCTCGCCGCGCGCGCAAGGGCCCGGCTGCACGGCGCTGGCGTCTGCCGGGGGCGTGAACGGCAGGCGTGGCAACGGCAGGCGGATGATGCGCTCGGTGAAACCGGCCTCGCTGCCGGGCGGCGACGACACGGCGTCCGAGATCAGCGCGTCCATCGTGGTGAGGCCGGTGGTGTCGCCGTAGCCGAGCCACGAGGCCTGGAAGGGCGCCGGGCGATGGGCGAACACACCGAGCCGGTGGTAGCCGGTGTGACCGGACAGGTCCAGCAGCACGTCGATGCGATCAGCCCGGACCTGTGCCGCGACGCTCGCATCGTCTGCGCCGCTGATGTCGGCCCACTGGTCGACCATCGTCTGCAGCCGTGCCGGAAGGGGGTCGCCGGGCAGGCCGTTGCGGCTGCTGTAGACGCCGAGCCACCAGCCGCATTCGCGGAACGCAGGCAGCACACCTTCCAGCAGCATTCCAACCGGATGGTGACGCAGGTCGCCGGACACCAGCCCGACACGAAGCGGGCCCGGCACGCGCGGCCTCGAGGCCGGCGGCATGGCCGGGTGGCTGACGGCGAGGGCCTCGCCAAAGCGGCGGTGCAGGGACGTGAGGTCGTCGCGAGTGACCTCAGGGAGGTATTGCATGGCCAGCAGCAGGTTGCTGAACGCCATTGGCGTGAGGCCGGGACGGTGCAGCACCTCGCGGAGCACCTCGACCGCCGCATAGGGAAAACCGAGATCGAGCAGTACGCTGCCGAGGTTGTTGCGGGCTTCGATCCAGTCGGGGTTGCTGCCCAATGCGGCGTGGAAGGCGCGCATCGCGTCCTCGAGGCGGCCCAACTGGTAGTAGGCGACGCCCAGGTTGCTGCAGGCCAATGGGTCGGAGGCCGCGAGTGGCTCCAGCAGCGGCACGGCCAGATCGGCGCGACCGCTGTCGGTCATCAGTGCGCCGAGCATGCCGGCAGCGCGCGGGTCGCCGGTGTCGGCGAGGCAGTTGCGGGCGAGGTGTTCGGCCGCAGCGAGATCACCGCGCTGGAGGGCTTCAAGAGCCCGCGAAAGGGCGATGGGGGCGGACGTCACTGTCATGGGGCTCGGGGTCGAAAGAATGGCACCGATAGTGTCCAATGCGGAGCATGACGCCGTCATCCTCCAACGCTCTGCCCGCCCTTGACGGGATCCGTGGCCTCGCTGTGCTTGTCGTGTTGCTCTCGCACCTCGCCAACGCCGGCCTCCCGGTGCTGCCCGGCTTCAGTCTCTCGGGCATCGGCAAGAGCGGCGTCTACCTTTTCTTTGTGCTGAGCGCCTATCTGCTCACCCGCCTGTTGCTCGCGTTGGATCCCGCCGATTGGCGGCAAGGCGACACCTGGGCCAATTACGCCGTGCGCCGCACGTTGCGCATCTGGCCGCTCTATCTCGTGGTGCTGCTCGTCAGCGCCGGCCTTACCGCCACCGGCATCGCGCCCTGGTGGCCCTACCCGATGGACGCGGCGTCGCTGGTGCGGCACCTGCTGCTCCTGGAAGGCACCAGCGTGCTTTGGAGCATTCCTGTCGAGTTCCACTATTACTTGTGGCTGCCATTCGTGGCCGCGGCCCTGGCCGGGGCGCACCGCCTTGGCGGTGTGTGGGCCGCGTCGGGGCTGGTTGTGCTGGGGTCGGTGGCAGCGCTGCTGCTTTGGCCACCGGCGGAGTCACGGGTGAATGATGTGCGGCTCGGCCCCTACCTGGTGATGTTCTTCGTGGGCGGCTGGGCAGCACTGGTCTCGCGTGACTGGGCGGCGCGACCGCCGCCGCCCGCCCTGTCGGCGGGCCTGGGTGTGGCGGCCGTCCTGGCCTTGCTGCTCTCGGTTCCGTCGGTGGCCGCGGCGACCGGTGCGGTCGCATTCCAGGCTGATCTCAACCATCGCTGGTTCGCCTTCTTCGCCGTCGCTTGGTCGGCGCTGTTGCTTGCGGTGGTGCATGGTCCAACGTGGTTGCGCCGCCCCTTCCAGTGGCGGCCGTTGCGCTGGCTCGGCTGGGTGAGCTTCAGCGTCTACCTCTGGCACATGCCGGTGCTTGACGCGGTGATCGGCCCGGTGGGACTGTCGGGCGTTGCGGCGCTGGCGGTCTTCGTGCTGGCGACGAGCGCCGTATCGTGGGCCTCTTGGCGACTGTTCGAGCGGCCGCTGCAGCGGGTGCGCTGGCGGCCCGTCCGTCGGGCCAGAGTGGAAAGTTGAGTCAGACCAAACGAGGATCGGCCGATGGGCACGGTAAACATCCGCGAAGCAAAACCCCATCTCTCGCGCTTGGTCGAGCAGGTCGCGGCCGGGCAGGACATTCTCATCGCCAAGGCCGGCAAGCCGATGGCGAAGCTGGTGCCTCTGCAGGGCGTCAAGCCGGAAATTCGTTTCGGTTTGCTCAAGCAGACCATCCGTGTGCCCGAGGATTTCGACGCTCCTCTGACCGGGCATGCACGTCGCGCTCTGGGTGATGACGGACCGTTTCCGTTTGAGTCCCGCCGCACGAGAGATACTGGCCGACGCTGACGAGGTGTACGTGTCGGCTGCGCATGCCGTGGGTGTGCAGGCGCTGCCGGCGCACCATGCCGACCCCTTCGATCGACTGCTCGTCGCACAAGCGATGCACGAGCCGCTGCGGCTCTTGACCGCGGATCCCCTGCTCGTGCCTTACAGCGAGCTCGTTGTTCGCCTTTGAGGACGGGGAGGTTCGAGGGCGGCTGGTACAATGTGCTGTCCTTTCGAACGCCCCTCCGCCATGCCCGTCCACCACAGCGTTCTCGAACTCGTCGGCAACACGCCCATCGTCAAGGCGCGGAAGCTCGACGCCGGCCTGTGCGAGATCTACCTGAAGCTCGAGTGCATGAACCCCGGCGGCTCGATCAAGGACCGCATCGGCGTGACGATGATCGAGGCCGCCGAGAAGGCCGGGAAGATCCAGCCCGGCGCCACGCTGGTGGAAGGCACCGCCGGCAACACCGGCATCGGGCTGGCGCTGGCCGCGCAGCAGAAGGGCTACCGCCTCGTGCTGGTGGTGCCCGACAAGATGAGCCGCGAGAAGATCTTCAACCTCAAGGCGATGGGTGCCGAGGTGATCCTGACGCGCTCCGATGTGGCCAAGGGCCATCCCGACTACTACCAGGACCTCGCCGCGCGCATCGCCGCCGAGACGCCGGGTGCCTACTTCATCAACCAGTTCGGCAACCCGGACAACCCGCTCACGCACGAGACGGTCACGGGCCCGGAGATCTGGGCGCAGATGCAGGACGTGGGCGGGATGGACGCCATCGTCTTCGGCTGCGGCAGCTCGGGCACGATGACCGGCCTCTCGCGCTACTTCGCGAAAGAAGCGCCGCACGTCGAACTGGTGCTGGCCGATCCGGTGGGTTCGATCCTGACGCGATACATCAACGAAGGCATCCTCGACACCAAGTCGGGCAGCTGGCTGGTGGAGGGCGTCGGCGAGGAGGGCCTGCCGGACATCGCCGACTTCACCACTTTCA
>DMHI01000084.1 GCA_003449515.1 Lysobacteraceae bacterium
GTCCAGCACCAGCACCTGGTCGGCGCGCTCGATGGTGGAGAGCCGATGCGCGATCACCAGGGTCGTGCGGTTCGGGATCAGGCGCTCCAGCGCCGCCTGCACCAGTCGCTCGGATTCGTTGTCGAGCGCCGCCGTGGCCTCGTCGAGGATCAGCAGCGGCGCATCCTTCAGCACCGCGCGGGCGATGGCGATGCGCTGGCGCTGGCCGCCGGAGAGGCGGTTGCCGTTCTCGCCGATGCGGGTGGCCATGCCCTCGGGCAGGCGATCGATGAATTCGCTGGCGTTGGCGGCATCGGCGGCGGCGCGCACGGCGGCCGGATCGGCCTCGCCCGGCGCGCCATAGGCGATGTTGGCGGCCACGCTGTCGTCGAACAGCATCAACTTCTGACCGACCATCGCCACCTGCCGGCGCAGGGCCGCCAGCGACCAGTCGCGCAACGGCACGCCATCGAGCAGCACCTCACCGTCGCTGGGTTCGTAGAAGCGCGGCAGCAGCCGCGCCAGCGTGGTCTTGCCGCTGCCCGAGCGGCCGACGATGGCGGTGACGGTGCCGGGCCGGGCCTCGAAATCGATGCCTTCGAGCGCGGGAACCGCCGCGTCGTCGTAGCGCAGGCCCACCCGGCGGTAACGCAGCACGCCCCGGGCGCGCGCCGGGGCGTGGCCGCCGGTGTCGGCCTCCTCGGGCTCGTCGAGCAGCGCGAACAGCCGCAGTGCCGCGGCCACGCCACGCTGCACGATGGCCTGCACATTGGCGAGCCGCTTCAGCGACGGGATCAGGGCCATCATCGCGGTCATGATCGCGACGAAGGCACCCGCCGAGAGCTCGCCGCGACCGGCCTCGATGCTGGCCACCGCCAGCAGCACGGCGAGCGCGATGGCGGCCAGCAACTGGATCACCGACGAAGCGCCGGCGCGGGTGATTTCCACCTTCATGTTGAGGCGGAAGTTGGCATTGGCGAGAACGCGGTAGCGCGCCACCTCCTGCGGCTGGCGGCCATAGACCTTGATGTCCTGCTGGCCGGCGATGATCTCCTCGGCGCCGCTGGCGAGCTCGCCCACGCCCTCCTGGATCTTCCGGTTGAGCCGACGGTAGCGGCCACTGACGTAGGCGGCGATCGCCGCGATCAGCGGCACCACGATGGCGATGGCCGCAGTGACGGTGGCGCTGTGCCAGAGCATCACCGAGACCAGCGCGATGACGGTCAGGGTGTCGGTGACCAGCACCTTCAGCGCGTCGCTTGCGGCCTGCGCGACCTGCTCGGTGTCATAGTTGAGCCGCGAGACCATCGCCGCGACCGGCTCGCGGTCGAAGCGCGCGCTCGGCAGGCGCAGCATCTTGCCGAGCACCGCCACCCGCAGGTCGCGCACCACGCTGCGACCGGCGCGCGCCATCCCGTAGTCGGTGGCGAAGGTGGCGAGACTGCGCAGCACGAACAGCCCCACGATCAACAGCGGCAACTGCCAGCGCGCCTCCGGGTCTTGCGCCACCAGGGTCTCGTCGATCATCGGCTGCATCAGCCAGGTGAAGCCGCCGGCTGCGGCAGCCTCGATCACCATGCCGATGAAGGCGATGCCGAGCAGCGCCCGGTAGGGCAGCGTCCAGCCCAGCAGGCGGCGGTAGGTGGCCCAGCCGGAGGGTGTCACCGCCGCGCTCACTGGCCGCCCTCGGGCAGGGTGGCGATCGACAGGCGGGTGAAGCCGGCCTGCCCCAGCGCGTCCATCGCCGTGACCACGGCCTGATGCGGGGCGCGGGCGTCGGCGCGCAGCACCACCCGGATCGCCGCGCGATCCCCTTCCACCGCCGAAAGCGCAGCGACCAGGGCGACGCGGTTGTCGCCCGGCAGCTCGCGATTGCCGAGGTAGAGCCGGCCTTCCGCATCGACGACCACGGTGAGCGGATCGGCGGAGGCCTCGATGGCCTGCCCGGCCGCGGTCGGGAGTTGCAGGCGCAGCGCGGTGCGGACGTCGAAGGTGGTGGTAACCACGAGAAAAACGATGATGCAGAAGATCACGTCGATCAGCGAGATCAGGTTGATCTCGGGCTCGTCGTCGCGGACGCCGGCCTGCAGCCTCACGCCGCGGCCCCCTTGCCCTTCGCCCGGCCGTTCACGGCGTGGTCGTCGATGGCGTCGATCAGCGCGATCGCATCCTTCTCCATCTCGACCACGAAGCCGGCCACGCGGGCGCGGAACCAGCGGTGCAGCACCAGCGCCGGAATGGCCACGAGCAGGCCGGCTGCGGTCGAGATCAGGGCCTGGCCGATACCGCCGGCAAGCCGGTTGGCGTCGCCGACACCGGCCTCGAGGATGCCCATGAACATCGCGATCATGCCGAACACGGTGCCAAGCAGGCCGAGCAGCGGCGTGACCGCGGCGATGGTGCCGAGCGTCGGCAGGAAGCGTTCGAGATCGTGCAGGACGTGGCGGCCGGTGTCTTCGACGCGCTCCTTGATCAGTTCGCGCGAGCGGTGGCGCACGTCGAGCGCCGCGGCGAGCAGCGCGCGGGAGCG
>DMHI01000164.1 GCA_003449515.1 Lysobacteraceae bacterium
GGGTTCATCAGCCGTGTGTAGATGTTGCCGAACTGCTGCAGGCCGAACAGCCGCGCGCCGTGCGCGCTGTCCTCGAACACGTAGCTGCTGGTCTGGTAGATCGGCACCGCACGCGAGCGCGTGGTCGGATCGACCGACTGGCCGGCGTGCAGTTGCAGGGTCTCGAAGCGGTACTGGGGCGTGGTGCTCATGGCGGGCTCTCCGGGCGCGGGCAAATATCGCTCTATCAAGATCAAGCGATAGAACGCCGAAGTCAAGGCGAGCACGAGCCTATGCTTATTCCGATTCGGGATAAGTCCGTGCAGGGCGCGAGGCTTGCTCGCGCCGGTTCGCGGCGAGGGGCGGATCAGTCGACGCGCGGGGCGTCGTCGCGCGGCGGGGCGCTCGGGTCGGTGGCCACGGCGGCGCGGGCCAGCAGGTGCGAGGCGACCGGCAGGGTGGCCATCAGCAGGGCCATGATGGCGAGAATGCGCCACCACCATTCGATCGTCGGATGCCACAGGCCGACGGCGAGCAGGATGAAGCCGATCGCCAGCGTGCCGGCCTTGGTGGCGGCGTGTTGCCGCGACAGCGCATCGGGCAGGGTGAACAGGCCGAGTGCCGCCACCACCAGCATGCCAAGACCCAGCAGCAGGCTCAGTGCGCCAAGCACGTCGAGCACGCTGGCGAGGCTCATGGCTTCGCTCCCGCACGCTCGACCACCCGCGCCCAGACCACGGTGGCCACGAAGCCCACCAGTGCGAGCCCGAGCGCGATGTCGAGGAAGAGCACGCGACCCGTCGCCAGTGCCATCGCCGCCACCAGCGCAAGGCTGGCCGAGAACACGATGTCGAGCGCGACGACCCGATCGGCGGCGCTGGGTCCGAGCAGGATGCGCCAGATCGCCAGCGCGATCGAGAGCCCTGCGGCGATGGCGATCCAGACGGGGGCGGTGGCGGGATCAGGCATGGTCGCGCTCCGGGAACAGGCGCAGCAGCGGCGCCTCGAAATGGCGGCGGATGCCATCGATGGCGCCCTTCGGATCGGAGCCATCCAGCATGTGCAGCAGCAACTCGCGGCGCTCGGGATCGATATCGAGCGTGGTGGTGCCCGGCGTGAGGGTGATCATGCTGCCGAGGATGGCCGCGCCGCGCGTGTCCATCGGCCCGTAGCCCATGCGGATGTAGGCCGGCACCGGCCGCTTGTCGGGGCGCAGGATCTGCCAGGCGGTGTCGAAGCCCGACACCAGCACCTGCTCGATGAATCGCAGGAGCAGGCCGATGGCGGTCAGCAGGCGGCTCATGGTGCGGCTCCCATCGCCGCAGCGGCGGCTTGCGCGATGCCGAACAGCCCATCCGGGGCAAGGCCGATCACCACGGTGATCGCCGCCAGGGTGGCGCAGGTCGCCACCGCCATTCGCGGCAGCGCCGGTGCGGCAGAACGCGTCGGCAGCGGGCTTCCGGCGTGGGGGCTGGGCTTCGCGTCGGCGGCACCCGGGGCGGGCTTCCAGAAGCCTTCCATCCAGATCTTCATCATCGAGTACAGGGTGAGGAAGCCGACCAGCAGCGCCGCTGCCGCCCACGCGGCATGGCCGCCGGCGAAGGCCTCGCGAACCACCAGCAGTTTGGCCCAGAAGCCCGACAGCGGCGGGATGCCCACCAGCGACAGCGCCGGCACCAGGAACAGCAGGCCGAGCCACGGGTGCGTCTTCCACAGGCCGCCGGCGCGGCGCAGATCCCAGTCGCCGCCGGCGCGCACCATCAGCGCCGCGATCAGGAACAGGTTCGCCTTCACGATGATGTGGTGGATGGTGTAGAAGGTCGCCGCCGCGTGGCCCTCGCCGGCGCCGAGCGCGATGGCGAGCAGGATGTAGCCGATCTGGCTGATGATGTGGAAGGCGAGGATGCGGCGCATGTCCCAGTGGAAGGCGGCCCCCAGCACGCCGACCACCATCGTCGCCACCGCCACCCAACCCAGGGCCTCGTTGGCCGCGGGCACAAGCCCCGGCATCACATCGCCCCAGACGCGCAGGATGGCGTAGACGCCCACCTTCGTGAGCAGGCCGGCGAACAGCGCCAGCACCGGTGTGGGCAGCACGTGGTAGCTGGCCGGCAGCCAGCCGAACAGCGGGAAGGCACCGGCCTTGAGCAGGAAGCCCAGCGCCAGTGTCGCCGCCAGTGCCAGTTGCTCGTGCGCCGGCAACGCCGCCAGCGCGACTTCGAGCGCATCGAAGTTGAGGTGCCCGGTGCGTGCATAGACCCAGGCGATGGCGGCGAGGAAGACCAGCGTGCCGAAGGCGTTGACGATGAAGTACTTGAAGCCGGCTTCCTGCAGCAGCCGGCCGCGCTGGTGGATGAACAGGCCCACCGCGGCCACCAGCATCAGCTCGAACCACACGTACAGGTTGAACAGATCGCCGGTGAGGAAGGCACCCGCCACGGCGGCAAGCAGCAGGTGCAGCAGCGGGTGCAGGGTCGGGGTTTCCTCGGCGGCATCGACGCCGCTGAGCTGGAAGACGATGCTGGCGAAGCCCATCAGCGCCGCCACCACGGCCATCGCGGCACCCAGCGGATCGGCCACGAGCTGGATCGCGAACGGCAAGGCCCAGTCGCCGAACGCGGTGTCCTGCGTGCCCTGCGTCATCACCACGGCCAGCAGCGCGACGGCCGCCAGCAGCGACACGAAGGCACCGATCGCGCTTGCCGACCGCACCCAGGCACGCGGCAGCAGGCCACAGAGCAGGCCCACCGCCAGCGGCAGCAGCAGGGGCGCGGCGACGAGGGCCTCCATGGCGGCGAAACCGGGGCTCATCGGGCGGTCTCCGTCGCCTCTGGCCCGGTGCTCTCGGTCGACATCGGCAGCGGCTTGCCGTCTTCGCCCTCGCCGGGCTCGGTGGCACGCAGTTCGTCGATGCGGTCGGTGCCCTCGTCCTCGCGCAGCGCCAGGGCGAGGCCGAGGGCGATGCAGGACAGCGCGAAGCCGATCACGATCGCGGTCAACACCAGCGCCTGCGGCAGCGGGTTGGCGGCCCCGACCAGCACCTGCGCGCCTTCCGGCACGATCGGCGGCAGCGCCGGGCCGATCCGGCCACTGATGAACAGCACGAGGTTGATCGCCGTGCCCAGCAGGGTGAGGCCAACCACGCTGCGCAGCAGATCGCGCGAGAGCAGCAGGTAGATGCCGGAAGCGGTGAGCGCGGCCACGCCCAGCAGCAGCAGCAGGCTCATGGCGCATCCTCCTCGAGGCCGAGTGCGGCGGCACAGACGCCGCCCAGTCCGCCCCAGACGGCGAGGTACACGCCGAGGTCGAAGATCAGCACCGTCGAGACCTTGATGCCGAGCAGTTCGCCCCAGAGGTGGGTCATGTAGGGCGCACCGACGAACAGCGCGGGCACGCCGGCGGCCAGCGCCACCAGAACGCCCAGGCTGGTCAGGCGCTGCGGGCCGAGCGGCAGTGCCGCGGTCGCCACCACGGCACCGCGGGTCACCGCCATCAGCGCGGTGGCCGACACCGCCACCATGCCGCCGATGAAGCCGCCGCCCGGCGCGTTGTGGCCGCGCAGCAGCAGCCACACCGAGGCGATCAGGATCACCGGCACCAGCAGGCGCGTGGCCTCCTCGAGCAGCACCGGCGCACGCCGGATCGCGGGCTTCACGTTGGGCCTCCATCGCGGCGGCGTCGCAACAGCCGGCCCAGCAGGGGCAGCAGGGCCAGCGCAGCGGCGGCCACCACCGCGATTTCGCCGAGGGTGTCGACCGCGCGGAAGTCGACCAGCACCACATTGACGACGTTCAGCCCGTTCGCGGCCGTGGCGCTGTTGGCACCGAAGTAGACCGCCTGCGCGTCGTCCTGCGGCAGTGCGGTGGTGGCGGCGAGCAGCGCCGCCACGGCCAGCCCCGAGGTGATGGCGATGGCGGCGCGCGGCAGACGGCGCTCGTTGCGCAGGCTGCCCTCGGCGCGGCCACGGGAGAAGCGGATGATCAGCACCGAGGCGACGACGATGAAGGCCACCTCGACGGTGAACTGGGTGAAGGCCACGTCGGGTGCGGCGGCGAACAGGAAGAACGCGGCCGATGCGAGGCCGCCGAAGCCGGCGAGCAGCAGCAGCAGCAGCGGCGAGCGGGGCAGCAGGGCCAGCACCGACACCGCCAGCAGAAGCAGCGTGGCCACCGTCATGCCGAGGCCGTCGGGCAGCAGCGGCAGCTCGCCAATGGTCACGGGCGGGAACAGCCAGACCGCCGCGATCAAGGCCAGCGCGATCACGCCGGCGGCCACCAGCAGCGGCAGATCGATGCTGCCCGGCTGCACGCGCCGCGTCAGTGCCGCGGCCAGCGCCGGGATGGCGGCCATCAGCCGGTCGTACCAGGCCAGGGTCGAGGCCGGCTCGATCATGCGGAACAGGCGATCCATCACATCGTGAACGCGGTCCCAGAGCACGTACAGCACGAGGCCGCTGACCAGGGTCAGCGCCACCGTGCCGGCCATCGAGGCGTTCAGGGCGGGCAGCGGCTCGCCCACCGCCGACGCCGCCCGCATGGCCTGCGCGGCGGGCTCGATCAGCGGCGCGACGAGTGCCGGGAACAGTCCGAACACGATGCCGAAGGTGGCCACCAGCAGCGGCGGCCAGCGCATCGCCCAGCCGGCTTCGTGGATTTCCGGCAGCGTCACCGACGACCGCTGGTGCCAGAACACGCGGAATGCCGCCACGCCGGCCACCGCCACCGCGATGACGCTGGCGCCGATACTGCTGTAGCCCACCCAGGCCCAGACATCGGACGCGGCCTGGGCGGCCTTGATCATCTCTTTCGCGGCGAAGCCCAGCGAGAAGGGCATGCCGGCCATCGATGCGGCAGCGAGCAGGGCGGCGGCGGCCGTCCACGGCATGTGCGGGGCAAGCCCGCAGATCCGGTCGATGTTGCGCGTGCCGGTGCAGTGGTCGACATTGCCGGCAACGAAGAACAGTGGCGCCTTGTAGAGCGCGTGGGCGAGCAGGAAGGCCGCCACCGCGCCCGGCGGGGCCGCGCCGGGCAGGCCGATCAGCATCACCAGCGTGCCCAGGGCCGATACCGTCGACCAGGCGAGGATGCGCTTCAGATCGCGCTCGCGCAGGGCCAGCAGCATCGACCAGAACGCGGTCAGCGCCCCCAACGCCACGAGCGCCTGCGACCACCAGGCGTGTTCGCCGAGCGCCGGATCGAAGCGCGCCAGCAGGTAGACGCCGAGCTTCACCATCGTCGCCGAGTGCAGGTAGGCCGACACCGGCGTCGGCGCGGCCATCGCATTCGGCAACCAGAAGTGGAACGGGAGCTGCGCCGACTTGGTCAGCGCACCCAGCGCCACCAGCAGCATGGCCACCGGCGTGATCGGGTGCTCGACCCAGGCGGTGTCGGCCAGCAGCGCGCTGATCGAGTAGGTGCCTGCGGCCTGCCCCAGCAGCAGCGCGCCGGCCAGCAGGCACAGGCCGCCACCGGCGGTGACGACCAGCGCCTGCAGCGCCGATTTCCGTGCCGACTCGTAGTCGTGCTTGAAGCCCACCAGCAGGAACGAGGTCAGGCTGGTCGCTTCCCAGAACACCAGCATCAGGATCAGGTTGTCGGCGGTGACGGTGCCGGCCATCGCCGCCATGAACACGATCAGGGTGGCGAACAGCCGGCCACGCTGCGCCATGCCGGCCATGTAGCCGCCGGCGTAGACGAAGACGAAGGTGCCGATGCCGCCGATCAGTGCCAGCATCAGCAGCGCGAGGCCGTCGATGTTGAAGGCCGCTTCGACGCCGATGGCCGGTGCCCAGGCCCACGAGAAGGCGATATCGCCGCCATGCACGAAGGCCTGCCACAGTACCGCGGCGAACAGCGCCAGCGGCACCAGCGCGGCAAGCGCCCAGCGGCTGGTGCCGGGGGCGGCGTGGTGGTGCGCGGCGGGGGCAACGGGCGCAGGCGTCATGCCGGAGCAGGGCGTCGAAAGCAAAGAGCGCGAGTGTAGCAAGGGCGGCGAGCACTCCGGGGCTGGCGTTCACCCGCTGTCGACGGCAGGCATAATCCGCGCCCATGACCGACGCCGCTCCGCTGCCGCTGGCCCTGATGCTGGCGGCGCCCTTCCTCGCCGCACTGCTGCTCGCGCTGTTGCCGCGGGCAGGACGGCGCACATCGGCCGCGATCGCCGGCGCTGGCGCGCTGCTGGGCCTTGGCCTGCTGCTCGCGCTCGGTCCGGCGGTGTTCAGCGGCGAGGTGCCGCGCTTCCGCGCCGACTGGCTGCCCCAGCTCGGGCTGGCGTTCTCGCTGCGCCTCGACGGCTTCGCCTGGATGTTCGCGCTGCTGGTGCTCGGCATCGGCGCGCTGGTGGTGATGTACGCCCACTGGTACCTCGGCAGCGACGATCCGCCGCGGCGCTTCTTCGCCTCGCTGTCGCTGTTCATGGGCGCGATGCTCGGTGTGGTGGTGAGCGGCAATCTGCTGCTGCTGGTGCTGTTCTGGGAGCTGACCTCGATCGCCTCCTTCCTGCTGATCGGCTTCTGGAACGGCCAGCGCGAAGCGCGCCGCGGTGCGCGCATGGCGCTGGCGATCACCGGCGCGGGTGGCCTCGCGCTGCTGGCCGGCGTGCTGATGATCGGGCGCATCGTCGGCAGCTTCGAGCTCGACGTGGTGCTGGCCTCGGCGGCCGAGATCCAGGCGCACCCGCTGTACGTGCCGGCGCTGCTCTGCGTGCTGCTCGGCGCGTTCACCAAGTCGGCGCAGTTCCCGTTCCACTTCTGGCTGCCGCAGGCGATGGCGGCGCCCACGCCGGTGTCGGCCTACCTGCACTCCGCCACCATGGTGAAGTGCGGCGTGTTCCTGCTCGCGCGCCTGCATCCGGCGCTGGCCGGCAGCGAGGAGTGGTTCCTGATCGTCAGCAGCGTCGGGCTCGTCACCCTGCTGGTCGGCGCCTTCGTGGCCATTTTCCAGCAGGACCTGAAAGGCCTGCTCGCCTACTCGACCATCAGCCACCTCGGCCTGATCACCCTGCTGTTCGGCATGGGCACCTCGATGGCGCTGGTGGCCGGCGTGTTCCACATCCTCAACCACGCCACCTTCAAGGCCAGCCTGTTCATGGCCGCCGGGATCATTGATCACGAGACGGGAACCCGCGATTTCCGCCGCTTGAACGGGCTGGCGAAGTACATGCCGATCACCGCCGCGTTGGCCATCGTGGCCTCGTTGGCGATGGCCGGCGTGCCGCTGTTCAACGGCTTCCTGTCGAAGGAGATGTTCCTCGCCGAGACGCTGAATGTGCCGAAGATCGCCGGCCTGCACTTGTTGATCCCGGGGCTCGCGGTGCTGGCGGCGGCGTTCTCGGTGGCGTATTCGCTGCGCTTCATCCACGACGTGTTCTTCAGTGGCGAGCCGAAGTGCGTCCATGGCGCGCCGCACGAGCCGCCGCGTTTCATGCGCGTGCCGGTCGAGGTGCTGGTGCTGATCGTGCTGGCGGTGGGCCTGCTGCCGAACCTCACCATCGCGCCACTGCTGGCGCTGGGCGCCGAGGGCGCGCTGAACGGCCCGCTGCCCGCTTACACGCTGGCGATCTGGCACGGCTTCAATCTGCCGCTGCTGATGAGCGCCATCGGTCTGGTCGGTGGCGTGACGCTGTGGGCCGTCCTGCACCGCACGGGGGCATTGCGCGCCGATCCGCGCGCCTCGGTCGGCAGGCGCGGGTTCGAGCTCGCCCTCGCGGCCCTCGTGGCGGTGGCGGGCGCGGTCACGCGTCGCCTCGAGAACGGGCGACTGCCGCACTACCTCGTCTGGGTGCTGGTGCTGGCGATCGCCGCCGGGGCCATCGCCTTCGCCGATGGTCTGCCGTTCGGCGACCGGCCCACCCTGCCGGCCACCTGGGGCGCATGGGTGCTGTGGGCGGTGGGGGTGCTCGGCACACTGGCGGTGGTGCTGGCGCACCGGCATCGGCTGATGGCGGTGCTGCTGGTGGGTTCGGTGGGCCTGTGCGTCTCGCTGGCCTTCGTGCTGTTCTCCGATCCCGATCTCGCACTCACCCAGTTGATGGTCGAGATCCTCTCGCTGCTGCTGATCCTGCTCGCGCTGCGCCATCTGCCGGCCACGTCGCCGCGCGAGCGCGCGCCACTGCGCAAGAGCCTGCACGCGCTGGTGGCGCTCGGCGGCGGCGCGGTGGTGGGTGCGCTGGCCTACGCGCTGCTGACCCGGCCCGCCAACAGCATCGCCGAGTACTACCTGCGCACCAGCAAGACCGAGGGCGGCGGCCTCAACGTGGTCAACGTCATCATCGTCGACTTCCGCGCGCTCGATACGCTGGGCGAGATCACCGTGGTCGGCATCGCGGCGGTGATCATCGCCGCGATGCTGGCGCCGTCGCGGCCAGTGGTCGATGCGCCGGTGCCGGGTGGACGCTCGCCCTTGCTGCAGATCGCCGCGCAGTGGTTGCTGCCGCTCGGCGTGGCGGTGGCGGTGCATGTGTTCATGCGCGGCCACAACGCTCCCGGGGGCGGTTTCATCGCCGCGCTGGTGCTGGTGGCGGTGTTCTACCTGCAGACGCTGGCCTTCGGCGCCGCGCGCGGCGAGGCGATGCTGCCGCGCGACTGGACGGCGTGGATCGGTGTCGGCCTGCTGGTCGCGGTGCTTACCGGCCTCGGCGCCTTCGCCTTCGGCCACCCGTTCCTGACCAGCAGCACGCCCTACCTGCGGGTTCCGGGCTTCGAGTGGCTGGGTGCGGTGCCGTTCGCCAGCGCGATGGGCTTCGACCTTGGCGTGTGGATCGCCGTCACCGCGGCGCTGATGCTGGTGCTGGTGCTGCTCTCGCGCCTGCAACGGCCGGAGGGCGAGCGATGAGCCTCGAATTCCTGCTCGCCTCGGCGATCGGCGTGCTCGCCGCCGGTGGCTTCTGGCTGCTGCTGCGCGCACGCACCTTCGATGTGATCCTCGGGCTCACCCTGCTGAGCTACGCCGTGAACCTGTTCCTGTTCTCGGCCGGCCGGCTCAATCCGGGGCGCACGCCGCTGCTGAAGGAGGGCGTGGCGCCACTGTTGGCGAACTACACCGATCCGCTGCCGCAGTCGCTGGTGCTCACCGCGATCGTCATCAGCATGGCGATGACCGCGCTGCTGCTGGTGATCGCGCTGCGCGCCCATGCCAGCCACGGCTGTGACCATGTCGACGCTCGGGAGCCACCGGCATGACGATGGACGCGATGGCCGACCACCTGCCGGTACTGCCGATGCTGCTGCCACTGGTCGCGGGCGCGCTGCTGCTGGTCCTGCATCGGCAGCCGATGGCGGCGAAGCGCGCGATCGCGATGGTGGCGACGCTGGCGATGGGTCTGGCGGTCGCCGCGCTGGCGCTTGCCGTCGAGCGTCACGGCCTGCTGGTCTACCAGATCGGCAATTGGCCCTCGTTCGCCGGCATCGTCTTCCTGGTCGACCGCCTGGCGGTGCTGATGCTCGGGCTGCTGGTGCTGCTTGCACTGGCCAGCCAGTGCTTCGCCGCCGCAGGCGATGATGCGCGCGGGCCGCATTTCCACGCGCTGTTCCAGTTGCAGTTGTTCGGTCTTGCCGGCGCCTTCCTCACCCACGACCTGTTCAGCCTGTTCGTGTTCTTCGAGGTGCTGCTGGCGGCGAGCTACGGCCTGCTGCTGCACGGACAGGGCGGCGAGCGCCTGCGGCAGGCGCTGCACTACGTGGTGCTCAACCTCGTGGCTTCGGCCCTTTTCCTGCTGGCGGTGGGCGTGCTCTACGGCGCGCTCGGCACGCTGAACCTGAGCGACCTCTCGGCACGCGTGGCCGGACTGCCCGCCGAAAGCCGTCCGCTGGTGCTGGCCGGTGCGGTGCTGCTGCTGCTGGTGTTCGCGCTGAAGGCCGCCCTGTTGCCGCTGTACTTCTGGTTGCCGCGCACCTATGCCGCGGCCTCGGCGCCCGCGGCCATCCTGTTCGCCATCATGACCAAGCTCGGCGTCTACGCCGTGGTGCGGGTGTACGTGCTGGTGTTCGGCGGCGAAGGCCTTGGCGAGCCGTTGCGCGCCCTGCTGTTCTGGGGCGGTGCGGGCACCGTGCTGCTCGCGGCGCTGGGCGCGCTGGCTGCAGCGCGACTGCGCGACCTGCTGGGCTATCTGGTGATCGGCTCGGCGGGTGTGCTGTTCATGGCGCTGGGCTACGGCTCGGTCGAGGCGCTGGCCACGGCGCTGTACTACCTCGTGCACTCCACGCTGGCGATGGCGGCGTTCTTCCTGCTCGCCGACTGGATCCGTCGCCATCGCAGCGGCGGTGATGTCCTCTCCCGCGTCGAGCCGATGGCGCGCGTGGGCCTGCTCGGCGGATTGTTCGCGCTGCTGGCGGTGGCTGCCGCCGGCCTGCCGCCCTTGTCCGGCTTCCTCGGCAAGGCCCTGCTGCTGGCCCATGTCGAGCCCGCTGGCACCGGTGCAGTGCTGTGGGTGGCGGTGCTGGCCGCCAGCCTGGCCCATCTGCTGGCGCTGGCGCGTGCCGGCAGCCGGCTGTTCTGGCAGCGCCCCGCGGTGCCAACCGCGACCGGCACGGTGCCGCCACCGGCATCCGCTGAACGCTTCGGCCTGCTGCTGCTGCTCGCCGCGTTGCTGGGCACCACGCTGTTCGCGGCATCGCTGGTCGACTACGTGGGCGGTAGCGCCGCGCAACTGGCCGACCCGGCGGCCTACCGCGCCGCCGTTCTCGGTCTCGACCCCCTGCCGACCACGGTGCCCCGATGAGTGTGAACGCCTTCCTGCGGGCACTGGTGCCGGCCCCGGTCGTCAGTGTGGCCGTCGTCATGCTGTGGCTGCTGCTCAACGGCCTGACGCCGGGTCAGCTCCTGTTCGGCGCCGTGCTGGCGCTGCTGCTGCCGCTCGCGGTGCTGGGGCTGCGCTGGGCCCCGGCGCGGCTCTTGCGCCTGCCGGTGTTCTGGCTCATCGCCAGCGTGCTGATCTTCCAGCTGTGCATCGCGCTGGCGGCGGCAATCGCCACCGCGCAGCTGCGCGTGACAGCCCACGAGAAAGTGCGGCTCAACACGCAGCGGGTGGAGGCACTCGGCCTCCTGGCCGAGCTGGAGTTCATGTCGCACGACCTCGTCCGCATGGCGCAGCACTACGCGGTGACGCTCGACCCACGCTTCCGCAGCCGCTATCACGAGATTCTCGCCATCGCCCGCGGCGAGGTGCCGCGCCCCACCGACTACGACGCCACCTACTGGGACCGTCGCGAGACCGGCCAGGTCTCGACCCTTGGCGGCCCGCGGCAGACCCTGCTCTCGCTCTTCAACGCCGTGGGGCTCTCCGCCGAGGAGTTCGCCGAGGTGGAGCGCGCGCGCCTGCTCTCGGCCGATCTCTCGCTGGTGGAGGTCGCGGCCATCGAGGCGGTGGATGCCGTGGTGGAGAGCGACCGCGAAGCCGTGACCATGGCGACACTCGAAGACATCCGCCGGCCGCTGTTCGATGCCGGGTATCTCCGCAAGGCGGGCGAGATACAGGCCTGCGTGCACAACGCGCGGCAGATGCTGGCGGCGCGCTACCGCGAGACCTTGGCCCGCCACCAGCGCGACGAGCGCCGCATGCAGGCGGTGCAGATCGTCTCCGCAGCGGGCCTCTTGCTCAGCATGCTCGCCGCCCTCATCGCCGGGCAGAAGGCCGCCGCCAACCCGCTGAACCGGCTGGTGTCCGCGGCCCGGCTCTATGCAGCCGGCAAGTTCGGCGAGCGCGTGCCCGAGGACGGGGCGGAGGAAGTGCGCGAGCTGACGCGCACCGTCAACAAGATGGCCGATGCCATCGAGGCCGACATCTCGCGCCGCGAGAAGCTGCAAGCGCAGATGGAGATGGTGCGCGAGGCGGCAGAGGCCGGTGCGCGCCAGCTCACCGACATCGCCAACACCGTGCCCGGCGTGGTGTTCCAGTTCTCGCGCAGCAACGACGGCCGCATGGCCTTCCCCTTCCTGTCGGGCGGGCTCGAATACCTCACCGGCATTCCGCTGCAGGACGCGCAGGAAGACCCCGAACAGCTCTTCCGGCACATCGACCGCGAAGACCTCAAGCGGCTCTACGGCGAGATCGCCCGCGCCTACGAACGGCGCGACCCCTGGCGCACGGCCTTCCGGCTCACCAACCCGGTCAGCGGCAAGGTGCTGTGGGTGGATGCCCAGGCCCAGCCGCTCGCCCCCGATGGCGCGGTGCTGACTTGGAACGGCTACTTCCAGGACATCACCGAGCAGCGCGCCGCAGAAGAAAAACTCAAGGCCGCCGAGGCCGGACTGTCAGAGGCGCTCCAGCGCACCGAGAGCCAGTTCAGCGCGGTAATGGACAACGCCCCGACGCCGATCTGGGGCAAGGACGTGGATGGTCGCTACCTCTTCGTCAACAGCGCGCTGAAGCGCAACTTCGGCATCGACGCCAGCGCCGACATGGTCGGCAGGACCGATGCGGACTTCCTCTCGGCAGTCACCGCGGCAGCCCTTGCCGACAACGACCGCCAGGTAATGCGCGCCGGCAAGACCGAGCAGTTCGTCGAGACCATCCGCGGCCCGCAGGACAGCGAGCCGCAGACGGTGCTGTCGGTGAAGTGGCCGCTGTTCGACGCCGATGGCCTCGTGATCGGCACCGGCGGCATGTGCGTGGACATCAGCGAGCAGGCGCGCTTGCAGGAGGAGCTGTCGCGCATCAACGTCAGCCTCAAGCGCCGCGAGGCGGAGCTGCTCCGCATCAGCAACGACTCGGCGGTGGACGACGGCGACCTTGCCGCCACCTACCGGCTGGTGCTACGCGCGGCACAGAACGCGCTCGATGTGCGCCGCGTCAGCGTGTGGAACTACGACGCCGAGCGCGACGGCATCGTCTGCCAGATGCTGGTCAACGGCGAGTCGGTCAGCACCGAGCCCGTGGCGCTGCACCAGCAGGACTACCCCGGCTACTTCAAGGCGCTGCGGGAGCAGCGCGCCATCACCGCCGACGATGCGCTGACCGACCCCGCGACCTTCGAGTTCGCCGAGGGCTATCTCAAGCCCCTGGGCATCAGCTCGATGCTCGATGTGACGATCCGCCACGGCGGCCGCTCGGTGGGCGTGATCTGCTGCGAGCACGTGGGCGAGCCGCGCCACTGGCGCGAGGAGGAGACGAGCTTCGTGGGGGCGCTGTCGGACATCCTCTCGCGCGCGCTCACCGCCGAGCAGAAGCGCCGCGCCGACGATGACCTGCGGGACTTGAACGCCCACCTCGAACGCCGCGTGGCCGAGCGCACGGCGGAGGCCGAGGCGGCGAATACGGCGAAGTCGAGCTTCCTCGCCAACATGAGCCACGAAATCCGCACGCCGATGAACGCCATCATCGGCATGAGCCACCTGGCGCTGAAGACGCAGCTTGATGCGCGCCAGCGCGACTACGTGGGCAAGATCGAACGCGCCGCCAACAACCTGCTCGGCATCATCAACGACGTGCTCGACTTCTCGAAGATCGAGGCCGGCAAGCTCTCCATCGAGGCCATCGAGTTCGACCTCACCGAGGTGCTCGATCACCTGGTGCAGATCGTGGGGCTCAAGGCCGAGGCCAAGGGGCTGGACTTCCACCTCAAGGCCGCCAAGGGGCTGCCGCGCGCGCTGGTGGGCGACCCGCTGCGGCTGGGGCAGGTGCTCATCAACTTCGCCAACAACGCGGTGAAGTTCACCGAGAAGGGCCGCGTGCTGGTGGAAGTGACGGTGCTCAAGGACGAGGGCGACGACATCGAGCTGGGCTTTGCCGTCACCGACACCGGCATCGGCATGACCGAAGAGCAGGTGGGCAAGATGTTCCAGAGCTTTAGCCAGGCCGATGCCTCCACCACGCGCAGGTACGGCGGCACGGGGCTCGGCCTCGCCATTGCGAAGCAGATCACCGAGCTGATGGGTGGCACGGTGGGGGTCAAGAGCACGCCGGGATTCGGCAGCACCTTCTGGGCCACCGCGAAGTTCGGCCGGGCGAAGACGCTCAAGCCGCGCATCCAGTGCGCCGAGAGCATCCAGGGCATGCGCGTGCTGCTGGTGGATGACTACGCCGACGCCCGCGAGATCTACGGCGGATATCTCGAGAGCTTTGGCTGCGTCGTCACCGAGGCGGTGGATGGCCCCAGCGGGCTCCGCGCGTTGCAGGAATACGGGCCGTTCTCGCTGATGGTGCTCGACTACCGCATGGCGGGCATGGATGGCTTCAAGACCTTCGCTGCGCTGCGCGCGCTCGCCCTGCCTAGCCCGCCCAAGGTCGTGATGATCACGGGCAGCGCCGACCCCGGCGTGCAACAGCGGGCGAAGGACGCCGGGCTCGATGCCTACCTGCTCAAGCCCATCTCGCCATCGTCGCTGTTCGACAGCATCCTCGGCCTGTTTGGTGCCGGGGCCGCCAGCACCAGCGGCGGCAGCGATGTGGAGGCAGCAGCGAGGGCGCATCTCGCCGGGGCGCGCCTGTTGCTGGCGGAGGACAACGACATCAACCAGCAGGTGGCGCAAGGCGTGCTCGAAGACATCGGCATCGTGCTCGACATCGCCGACAACGGCGTGATCGCAGTCGAAAAGATCAACGCCGCATTCAATGAAGGGCGGCCCTACGAAGCCGTGCTGATGGACATGCAGATGCCGGAGATGGATGGCCTCACCGCCACCCGTCGGCTGCGCGAGGATGCACGCTGCGCTGTCCTGCCCATCATCGCCATGACCGCCAACGCCATGCAGGGCGACAAGGAGGCCTGCGCTGCCGCCGGCATGAACGACCACGTCGCCAAGCCCTTCAACGTCGACCAGCTCTTCACCACGCTGATGAAGTGGCTGCCGCCGCGCAGCCATGCTGCCAGCGCCACAGCGCTGCCCCTGGCCGCTGCGGCACCCGTCGGCGGGCTGCCGCTGCTGCCGGGTGTGGATACCGCACTCGGGCTCGCGCAAACCGGCGGCAAGCTGCCGCGCTACCTCGACATGCTGCGCCGCTTCCACCAGGGCCAGGCCGAGGCCCCGCAGCAGATCGAGGCCGCGATGCGGCGCGAGGACGTGGAGCTGGCCGTGCGGCTCGCCCACACCCTGCGCGGTACCGCGGGTACGCTGGGGGCCACCGGCCTCAACCGCATCGCGGCCGAGCTGGAGCTGGCGCTCAAGACCGCTGTACGCGACGGCGATGGCGGGTGGCGGCAGCGCCTCGGCGAAACCCAGGCGCAGCTCGGCCCCCTCGTCGCCGCACTCTCGGCCCACTTCGCCATCGCCTCGCTGCCCACCGCCGCCCCCGAAGCTCAGGGCCCGGTCGCGCTCGACGGCGCGCTGCTCGATACCCTGGCGCAGCAGATCGAGAGCTTCGACAGCCAGGCGGCGGAGACGGTTTGGCTGCTCCGGGCCGCCGCCCCACCGGCCGCCAGTGCTGCACTCGCGGCCCTGGATGAAGCGCTGGCCAACTTCGACTTCGATACGGCCGCCACCCAGCTCGCAACCCTGCGCGCGCTCGGTGTGTGAGCCAGCCGCCAGCACCCGGCGGTATGCTAGAGAAACACAGGACGATGCCCTGAAAGACATCACCGAGGGAGGCTCCCATGCTGGCGTATCACCCGGATTCGGCTGCGAACCAGGTGCCCGACATCCTCGACGGCGAATGCCGTGGGGTGGTGCGGGGCATCGAGCTTGTGCCGGCGATTAGGGGGGCGTGATGGGCAGCGACACCAGAGCCACCGTGCTGGTCGTGGACGACACGCCGCTGAATCTCCAGGTGGCGACGGGCATCCTGCGTGAGCGCTACGTCGCACTCGCCGCCACCGACGGCCAGAAGGCGCTCGACCTGCTGGTGAAGCGGCCGGATGTGCAGCTGATCCTGCTCGACATCATGATGCCCGGGCTTGATGGCTACGAGGTCTGCCGCCGGCTCAAGGCCAACCCCGCGACGGCGCGCATCCCGGTGGTGTTCCTCACCGCCATGAATGCCACCGAGGACGAGAAGCGCGCCTTCGAGGCCGGCGGCGTGGACTTCATCAACAAGCCCTTCCAGCCCGAGACCCTCATGGCGCGCGTGCGGACGCACCTCGCGCTCTACCAGCAGGAGCAGCACCTCGAAGCGCTGGTGCGCGAGCGCACGTCCGCCTTGCAGGCGAAGACGGTCGAGCTCGAAGCCACGCGCCTGCAAGTCATCCACCAGCTTGGTCGCGCGGCGGAGTTCAAGGACGACGACACCGGCACGCATGTGATTCGCATGAGCCACTACTCGCGCCTGCTCGCCGAGGCGGCGGGGCTCTCGGAAGAGCGTGTGGATCTGGTGTTCAAGGCGAGCCCGATGCACGACATCGGCAAG
>DMHI01000253.1 GCA_003449515.1 Lysobacteraceae bacterium
CCGCCATTGCCGAGCGCCGCGTCGGGCTCGGACTCGAGCACATCGGCCAGCGACACACCGCGCTGGCTGAGTTCGTCGCGCAGCGCCGGTTCGAGCTTCAAGGCGGCAAGCGCGTTGCGCAGCGCGCGGCCCATCAGGAATTCCATCGACAGGTAATGCACGCGGCGCTGGTCCTTGCCGCGCGCGGCGTCCTTGGCCTGCGTGGCCACCCAGCGCTCGGCAAGCTCGCCGCGACAGGCTTGGGCGGCGGCGCGGAGTGCGGCGCGGGCGGTGGGGGCTTGGCGGCCGTCGATGGTCGTCATGGCCAAGGCACGACGGAAGGCCGCGATCAGGTCGGCGGCGGGCGGGGCGGTAGCGGCGGCGGGCAGCGCAGCCGGCCCGGCACGGTTTTCGGCGTTCATCCGCGGGAGCTTAAGACTCCGCCTTGCGCCGATGCGGCGGTGAAAACGTATTCATGCCGACGACGCGTTGCCCGGGTCGTTCACGGCGCGAAGACCACGACGCTGCGTCCGGGGATCGACAGGCGGCCGTGCGCATCGAGCCGGGCTTTGTCGAGACGCCCGTCGCGCGGGGCGTTGGCGGTGTCCGTGCGGGGCGCGGCCAGGGGTGCGAGCGCCGGATGGCGTTGCCACGGCACGTCTTGCAGCGCCGTGATGCGCGTGGTGCGCGGCGACGGATCGACGTTGAGGGCATAGACCAGTCGTCGGCCGTGGGCCGGATGCCCGCTGGGCAGCACGCGACCATCGAGTTCTCCGATCACCAGGCCGGGCTCGCCTTCGACAGGATGGAAGCGCAGCGCGGCGCGCACCGCGTCGCTGCTGTCGAGACGCAGCAGCGGCTCGTCTCGGCGCAGGCGCAGCAAGGCCAGCGTCCACTCGAGCACGAAGCCTGCGTCCTCGGCGCGCGGTGCCAGAGCGGGCCCGCGCTCGAGCACCGGGCGCATTTGTGGCCAACTGTCCTCGTTGTCCCAGGCCGGCGGCAAGCCGATGCCGAAGGCGCTGCGTTCGCCGCTCCAGTCGATGAGGTTGAAGGCATCGCCGGAGTCGTAGCTGTTGCGGTCGAGCGACTTGCTGCGCATCAGCTCCTGCCCGGCGTGCAGATAGCCCACGCCCTGCGCCAGCAGCACCAGCGCGTTGCCCAGTACCTGCAGGCGCGCGCGTTCGTGCATCGGCGTGTCGAGCGGCAGGCGCAGCGCATTGCTGTCGAACAGCGTCAGGTTGTCGTGGTTCTCGGTGTAGTTGACCACCTCGCCGGGTTGGCTCGCGTAGCCAGCGGGACCATCGCCGTAGCGGAATTCGCGCAGTGGTCGCACCACGCCATCGGCGTCGAAGGTCTCGAAATCGACCAGCGTGCCAGCGAGACCGACACGGATCAGCGCCTCGGCCTGACGCAGCTCGGCGCGTGTTTCCGCCTCTGGCCGATGCGCATTGGCGGCGTTCGGCGCAAAGTGCAGACCGGACAGCCAGCCCTGCGCGTTCAGCGCCTCGCCGCGGTCGCCGGCACGTCCGCCGCGGGCGGCATCGCGCATGCGGTCGCTGAACGTGGCGATGCCGCTGCCGTTCAACACGCCTTGTGCGGCCTGGTCGAAGCGCGCGCCGTTCTGCACTTCGCCGAAGTTCCAGCCTTCGCCGAGCAGGTGGATGCGCCGGCCGGTTGCTTCATCGACGGCCCGCTGCAGCGCGAGCATCGCGGCCTTCGGCTGGTGGCCCATCAGGTCGAAGCGGAACGAATCGACGCGGTAGTCGCGCGCCCAGATCACCGCCGATTCGATCATCAGCTTGGCCATCATGGTGGCTTCGGTGGCGGTGTTGGCGCAGCAGGTCGAGGTTTCGACCGCGCCCTCGGCATCCAGCCGGTGGTAGTAGCCGGGGACGATGCGATCGAGCACCGACTGGCGGTCCTGCCCGCTGGCCATCGTGTGGTTGTAGACCACGTCGAGCCCGACACGCAGGCCGGCCTGGT
Source organism: Lysobacteraceae bacterium (assembly GCA_003449515.1). GTDB lineage: Bacteria > Pseudomonadota > Gammaproteobacteria > Xanthomonadales > Xanthomonadaceae > Silanimonas. Next base: position 1,963 of record DMHI01000253.1, read on the forward strand.
GCAGCGCCTGCACCATGGCGCGGAACTCGCGCACGCGCGAGGCGGCGTCGTCCGGGGTGGTGGCGTAGCTGCCTTCGGGCACGTCGAAGTGCCACGGGTCATAGCCCCAGTTGTAGCAATCGCGGCCACGCACCGCTCCGATCGCCGCTTGCACGCGCTCGCCCGCCGGTCCGTCGCTCTCGGGCAGCGTCGGCGTGACGCAGCCGCGCTCCGGCACGGTGGCGAGGTCGTAGGTGGGCAGCAGGTGGATGTCGGTGAGGCCGGCATCGGCCAGCGCGCGCAGATGGCGCATGCCCACGGTGTCGGGGTGGGTGAAAGCGAGGTACTTGCCGCGGTGTGCCTCGGGCACGCTGTCATCATCACGGGAAAAGTCGCGGATGTGCAGTTCGTGGATCACCATGTCGGTGTGTGCCTGCACGGTGTCGGGGCGGCGATCGCTGGCCCAGCCTTCGGGCTGGGTGGCGGGGTCGTCGAGATCGAGCACCACCGACGCCTGCGAATCGGCATCGAGGCCCAGCGAATACGGATCGGTGACACGGTTGCGGACGAGGCCGACACCGGGCACGACCACGTCGACGAGGAAGGCATAGCGTCGGCCGCGCAGGTCGGCCTCGACGGTGCGCGTCCAGACACCGCTGGCGTGGTCGGTGCGCATCGGCAGTGCCTCGATGGTCGGCGGTGCCTCGTCGTCGCGCACGGCATCGTGAAACAGGCACAGCGACACGCGCGAGGCCGTCGGAGCCCACAGCGCGAAGCGCGTCGAACGTGGTGCAGCCGTTGCGCCGGCGTCGATCCGTGCACCAAGCAGGGCGCTTTGCGCCGCCGGTGCGAACACGGCATCGAGTGCCCCAGCGTTCTGGATGCCGGTGGCATCAAGCACGCGACCCTGCGCATCGAGGGCCACCACCAGCATCGCAGCGCGCCAGCCTGCACGCGGAACGGCGGCATCGAGGGCGAAGACGTCGCCACCGATGTGGCTGAAGCGGCGGTCGATCTCGCCGGGCGAGGTGAGGCGGGTGAGTGGGTGGCGTCGCTCGGCACCGCCCAGTGCCACGCCGGTGCCGGCCTCGATCGCCGGTGTCGACGCGACCGCCAGCACGACGGATGCGGCATCAGCGGGTGCCGTCCAGCGCAGTCGCGTCGCATCGAGCCATGCAGCGCGCTGGTGCGTCGGCATCCCATTCGACCACGGATGGATCACGGTGGTGCCGGCATGGACGGCGCATTCCGGCAGTCGCTCGTTGGCCGGTGATCGTGCTGTTGCCAGGTTGGGCAGCAGTGCCACCAGCAGCAGGGCGGCGGCGGGCGTCTTGCGCAGGGCCATGCGCGTGCTCCATCGGACGGAATGGCATCCTATGCCGACGGCAGCGTGGCAGCGGGGCTTCTGCATACGTATGCGGAGCCGCGTCGTGGCGACGCCCGGTAGCTTACGGGGCACGGATCGGCGCGCGGGCGTCGCCGCAGTGCAGCAAAGGATGGTATGAGCCTGGACAATGCCTTGCGCCGCATCGTCGTCGTCGGTGGCGGCACCGCCGGATGGATGGCGGCGGCGCTGCTGGCCACCGTGCTCGGCCGGCGCATCGGCATCACCCTCGTCGAATCCGAGCAGATCGGCACCGTGGGGGTCGGCGAAGCGACGATCCCGATGATCCGCCTGTTCAACGCCACGCTCGGCCTCGACGAGGACGAATTCGTCCGCGAGACCAACGGCAGCTTCAAGCTCGGCATCGAGTTCCGCGACTGGCTGCAGCCCGGGCAGTCGTACATGCATGCCTTCGGCCCCGTCGGCGGCCCGGACAGGGGCCTCGTGCACTTCTGGCACCACTGGGCACGCGCGCGGCTCGAGGGCCGTGCCGGAGCGTTGGGCGACTACGTGTTCAACAGTGTCGCCGGATTCGCCGGGCGCTTCATGCGGCCCGTGGCCGCGGCGGCGAACTCGCCGCTGGCGCGCCTTTCCTACGCGTTCCACTTCGATGCCACGCTTTACGCCGCCTTTCTGCGCCGTCTGGCCGAGGCGCGCGGCGTCACCCGTGTGGAAGGCCGCATCGTCGAGGTGCCGCTGCACCCGGACACCGGCTTCGTCGAAGCGGTGCGGACCGAAGCCGGCGTGCGCGTCGAGGGCGATCTGTTCATCGACTGCTCGGGCTTTCGCGGCCTGCTGATCGAAGAGGCGCTCGCCAGCGGCTACGACGACTGGTCGGCGATGCTGCCCTGCAACCGCGCGGTGGCCGTGCCCTGTGCGAGTG
>DMHI01000143.1 GCA_003449515.1 Lysobacteraceae bacterium
TGCAGAACATCCCGATTCGCACGCCCGAGGGCCGGCAGATCCGCCGCGCCTTCGTGGCCTCCGAGGGCCGCGTGATCCTCGCTTGCGACTACTCGCAGATCGAGTTGCGCATCATGGCCCACTTGAGCGAGGACGTCGGTCTGCTGCGCGCCTTCGCCGAAGGCCTCGACGTGCACAAGGCCACTGCGGCAGAGGTGTTCGGCGTGCCGCTGGTCGAGGTCAGCGGCGACCAGCGCCGTGCCGCCAAGGCGATCAACTTCGGCCTGATCTACGGCATGAGCGCGTTCGGCCTCGCGCGGCAACTCGGCATCGACCGCGGCCAGGCGCAGGACTACATCGGCCTGTACTTCAGCCGCTATCCCGGCGTCCGCGCCTACATGGACCGCACCCGCGAGCAGGCCAAGGAGAAGGGCTACGTCGAGACCGTGTTCGGCCGCCGACTGCATCTGGCCGAGATCCGCTCGCGCCACCAGGCGCAGCGTGCGGGTGCCGAACGCGCCGCGATCAATGCGCCGATGCAGGGCACCGCCGCCGACATCATCAAGCGCGCGATGGTCGCGGTGGATGCGTGGACCGTGCCGCGCAGTGATCGCATCGCGATGCTGATGCAGGTGCACGACGAACTGGTGTTCGAAGTGGAGGCCGGTTTCGTCGACGAGGCCAGGGCGGAAATCCTCAAGCGCATGGAAGCCGCCGCCCGCCTTCGCGTGCCGCTGTTGGTCGAAGCGGGCGTCGGGCCGACTTGGGACGACGCGCACTGAGCCCTCGGCGACCTGCCCCAACGCATCGTTTCCGGGTCGCTCACGGCGCGCTAGCGAAGCCGTCACGCCTCGGCGACATCGCCGTGAATCGCCCCTGAATCCATCGGCGGAAACGCGCCCGGGTTCACGAACTTCTCAGTGCTCGGGTGGTCAGATGTCACGCAACGGATGCAACGTCCGTTGCCGTGGACTCGATCCCTCCCCTGGTCGACCCACACTGGAGCGCCGGGCCTCCCCTCCCGGCGCCTCCACCCACCCCGCGAGTCTCCCCTGGCTCGCGGGGTTTTTGCTTTCTCACGATCCGTGTGCGCTCATCGCGGCGCGAGCGCGGCCCGACGGTTTTCGTGGAATGCGCGATGTGGCATAAGGCCGCATGTTTTCGACGCCACCACCTTCCCGCCCGGGCTTCCCTGACGATGTGTTCGATCTCGCCGTGATCGGCGGCGGCCCGGCGGGCCTGGCGACGGCGCTCGCCGCGCGCGCCCAGGCACCGCACTGGCGTGTGCTGTGGTGCCGCGGGCCGGAGCGGGTCGCGCGGACGTTTTTTCCGGCTTACAGCGGCGACTGCCTTGCGCACCTGCTGAACGTGCCGGTCGAACGGATGGGCCTCGATGCCCGTGCCCCGACCGATTTCTTCGACTGGCTGCGTCACGCGCATCCGTCGCGCGGCGTGCAGGCCGGCGATTTCGTGCCGCGGTGCTGGTTTGGCGACTACCTCGCTGCACGCGCGGCGGTCTGCGACGCCGAGGAGCGGTTCGGCGCGGTCTCGCGGCTGCTGCACGACAGTCGCGGCTGGCGTATCGACCTCGAAGGCGAGGATCGATGCAGCGACGACGGCTGCGGTCGCGCGCAGGTGGTGCGCGCGCAGCGCGTGGCGCTGTGCCTCGGCATGCCGGCGGGCGCGCCGATGCCCGCTGCCCCAGCGAACTGGGTCGCCGATCCGTGGGCGTGGTGGAGCGCGCTCGACAGCGATGCCCGCGGTGGCCCGAACGACGCGCCGGCGGCCGTCGCAGCACCGCCCTGGCCGGGCGACGACGACAGCGTGCTGGTGGTCGGCAGCGGCCTGACGGCGGTCGACATGGTGCTTGGCTTGCGCGAGCGCGGGTTTGGCGGACTGATCCGCGTGGTGTCACCGGCGGGTTGCTGGTCGGAAGCCCATGCGCCGGCGCCGGCGCTCGATCCGGCTGCGCGCGAGGCGCTCGATTCCGCGCTCGACGCCGCCGTTTCGGCGCGTGCGCTGCTGCGCGCGATCCGCGACGCCGCGCGCCGCCATCCCTGGCGCGCGGTGATCGATGCCCTGCGCGCCGACACCAACACCCGCTGGGCCGCGCTCGCCGTGGACGAAAGGCACCGGTTGCTGCGCCACGCCTTCGGCCACTGGAACCGCCACCGCCACCGGATGGCGCCCGCCGTGCTTGCGACCCTGCTGGCCGATACCGGGGTGTCGATCGAGACCGGCCGCATTCACATCGTCGACGGGCGCATCGTGAAGCGTCAGCGTGGCGTCGATACGCCGCTCGATGTCGCGCTCGCGCTCGACTGCCGCGGCCCCGGTCTGCACGCCGCACCGGCCGGCGATTCGCTGCTGCAGCGGCTGCTGCGCGACGGTGTGCTGGAACCCGGTCCGCTGGGTGCCGGTGCGCGCACGCCCGCCGATCCGAACCTCGCACTGCTCGGCTGTGCGCGCTTTGGTGAACTGTTCGAGACCACTGCCGTACCGGAGCTCCGGCAGCAGGCGGTGGACGTGGTGCGGCGCTGGTGCGATCAGGCCGCGCCGAGCCAGTCGCGCGGCACGAGGTAGTCCGCGAGCCGCGCCTCGGCGCTGGCCGCCTCGGGGAGGTAGCCGTACTCGAAGCGCACGCGCGGCGGCAGGCTCATCAGGATGCTCTCGGTGCGGCCGCCGCTCTGCAGGCCGAACAGCGTGCCGCGGTCCCA
>DMHI01000166.1:0-188 GCA_003449515.1 Lysobacteraceae bacterium
TTCTGGCGGCACGCCCACGCATGGGACGAGGCGTGGTCCGGGTCGTCGGGATCCGCCAGGGTTTCGAGCAGGCTCTCGTAGCCATGCGGCCCGCCGCAGTCGTCGGGGGGCGCCGAACGCTCCCCGGCCGTGCAGCGCGGATAGGTCTTGCCCGGAGCGGCCTCGAGGATGTCCTCGAGCACGATCAG
>DMHI01000166.1:580-5757 GCA_003449515.1 Lysobacteraceae bacterium
TCGGCCACGCGGTGCTCCCAACACGGCAACGGCGGGTTCTCGTCGAAGTCATCCAAGGGCATGCCGAGGCGCGGATGGCCGTCACGCTGGCCCACGGGGCGGAACTCGTGCAGGTGGGTGTCGTTCCACGCGAACGCGCTCTGGATGGCCACATGCAGGTCCCAGAACGTGCAGTCGCCGGGCATCTGCAGGCGGCGCCAGATCAGCGGTGCGACGCGCTGGAGTTCGACGCGAAGCTGCAGGACGGGTTTCACCGCCGCCGCGCCTTTCCTCATTTCGCCGGCTGCGGCCATCGGGTGCTGTCCCAGATCTGTCCCAGATTCGTCCCAGAGGGGTTGGCGCGCCTGGAGGGATTCGAACCCCCGACCAACGGCTTCGGAAGCCGCTACTCTATCCGGCTGAGCTACAGGCGCCCGGCGTTGCGGGCATCGCCGCAAGCCCGGGAGTGTACCCGGACGCGCGTGGCTCGGCCAATGCGGGGGCCCCGGTCGCCGCCATCAACACGATGCCGGGGCCGGATGGCGCTGCTGGTACCAGCGCTCGAAGCCGTCGGCCGGCATCGCGTCACTCCACCAGTGGCCTTGCCCGGCAACGCAGCCGAGCGTGCGCAGGCGCAGCATCTCCGCCTCGCTTTCGACGCCTTCGGCGACGCTGCGGATACCGAGGCTGGTGGCGAGCTGGACGATGGCACCGACGATCGCCTCACCCTGTGCACCGTTGGCGAGGCCGCGCACGAAGCGCCGGTCGATCTTCAGCGACTGCACGTCGAAGCGTTGCAGGTAGCCGAGGTTCGAGTAGCCGGTGCCGAAATCGTCGATCGCCAGGCCGACCCCCAGGGCGCGCAGGCGGGCAACGCGCGCGCGCAGGGGTTCGACATCGCCGACGAGGGAGGATTCGGTGAGTTCGAGAACAAGCCGCGATGGCGGCACCGCGGCGCCGTCGAGCGCCCGCCGCACCGCGCCCTCGAGATCGCCCTGCACCAGTTGCAACGGCGACACGTTCACCGAAACCGCGAGCAGCGGCAGGCCGCGCGCCTCCCAGCGCCGCAGTTGCAGCGCCGCCTCGGCCAGTGCCCAGGCACCGATGAGGTGGATCAGGCCACTGCGTTCGGCCAGCGGAATGAAGGCGCCGGGCTGGACGAGGCCACGCTCGGGATGGTGCCAGCGCACCAGAGCCTCGACACCACGCACCTCGCCATCGGCCAGGCCGACGATCGGCTGGTAGTGCAGAGCGAACTCGCCACGATCAAGGCCCGCGCGCAGTTCGGCCACGATGCGCAGGTGCTCGCCCACGTCCTTGTCCACCGCCGGATCGGCGAAGCGGTACGCGCCGCGGCCGTCGGCCTTGGCACGCGCCAGCGCGGCCTCGGCGCGATTGAGCAGGATCTCGAAGCTGTCGCCGTCATGCGGGTAGCAGGCGATGCCGATCGAGCTGCCGCAGGCGATCCGCAGGCCATCGCGCTCGAACGGCTCGGCGAGCCCATCGAGCACGCGCTGCGCGTAAGCCGCCAGCCCGTCGGCATCAGCGGCTTCGGCGCTGACGATCACGAACTCGTCGGCACCAAGGCGGCCCACGGTGTCGGTATCCGCGGCCATCGTGCGCAGGCGCTCGGCCATGCGCTGCAGCACCGCATCGCCCACACCATGCCCGAGCGAATCGTTGACGCGACGGAAGTCGTCGAGGTCGATCACCAGCACGGCCAGCGCGGCGCGATCGCGGCGCGCCCGCGCTTGCGCCTGCAGGAAGCGATCCTGCACCAGCAGGCGGTTCGGCAGGCCGGTGAGTGCGTCGTGCTGGACCAGGAAAGCGAGCCGGAGCGCGCTGTCCTTGGCGCGCTGGCTTTCGGCCTCGGCGCGCCGCACTGCGGCCTGCAGGTCGAGCGCCACACTGCGCGCCACCAGCGCGGTGACGAACAGGATGACGACGCGATTGACGAAGCTCCACGGGCTGAGGGGAACGGGCTCCGGCCGGTAGAGCCCGGCCAGCTCCGTCCAGGTCAGCACGCCCAGCACCAGCAGCATGAGCACGCCGAGGCCGATCAGCGGCCGCGAGCTCACCGTCATCGCCGCCAGCATCAGGATGCCGGGGTAGGCCAGCAGCATCGCATCGCGCAGGCCGGCACCGAGAACGATGATGGCGGTGGCGACGGCGGTGCAACTCGACAAGACCACCAGCATGGCGAGATCGAGGCGCCCGCGCTCCTGCAGCCACAGCGCCAGCCCCAGCAGACCGATGCCGGCACCGATGACGGCGAGTATCGTCAGCGGCATGCGGAAGGCCTGGGTGAGGCCAATGGCCAGCATCGCCAGGGCCAGCACCAGCACCAGTTGCCGCAGCCGGAGCAACTGCAGTTCGACCAGCGGATCGCCAGGGGCACCGGGCAGGGTCATGGGTGCGGATGACACAGGATCATCGCGCCAGCCTGCGCGGCATACGTTGCCGTTGCAAGGCCACGCGTCGCCCGGATCGGGCGATGGGGACGCCGACGCGCTTACCCGGGTGCGCGACGCGGGAAGCGCACCTCGACGCGGCACCCCCCGCCGGGCGTGCTGTCGATGCGGATCTCGCCGCCCAGCGTCTGCTCGACCAGCGTGCGCACGATGCTCAAGCCAAGACCGGTGCCGCCCCGGGTGCGCGCCGTGGTGAAGAACGGCTCGAAGGCCTTGCGCAGCACCTCGGGGGCCATGCCCGCGCCATCGTCCTCGACGCGCAGCCAGGCACGCGGGCCCTCCTGTCCGGCACGGATCGCGATGGCACCGCCGGCGGCGCCCTCGGGCCAGGCATGTACCGCGGCGTTCATCACGAGGTTGGTGAGCACCTGCGCAAGGCTGCCCGCATAGCTGTCGCAGGCGATGCCCGGTGTCACCGACAGCTCGGTGCGCACGCCGCGTCGCCGCAGCAGGGGCTGGAGGGCGGCGAGCACGTCGGCCAGAACCTGGCCCAGATCGAAGCGCGAGCGCACATCGTGGGTCTGGTCGGCGGCGGTGCGCTTGAAGCTTTCCACCAGCGTGGCAGCACGTTCGGCGTTGCGCAGCGCCATCGCCAGGCCGTCGTCGAGCTCGGCCAGCGCGTCCTCGAAACGCGAGCGGCTCAGCGTTCCAGCCGCCTGCGCGGTACGGAGTTCACCCAGAAGTCCCTGGCAATGGCTGGTGGCGGTGACGATCACGCCCACCGGCGTGTTGATCTCGTGCGCCACGCCGGCCACCAGTTGGCCCAGTGCCGCCAGCTTCTCGCGCTCCACCAGGTGGTGGCGGGCCTTGTCGAGGTAGTCGAGGGCGGCGCGCAACTCGGCGGTGCGCTCGGCCACGCGCTCCTCCAGCGCGGCGTTGAGCGCCTCAAGGCGCTGCCGGTAATCGCGGCGTTCGGCGGCGGTGAGCGCACGTCCGAACAGATCGGCCAGGCTGGCGAGGAAGGTGACATCGGCGGCCGTCCAGGTCCGCGGCGGGCCGCGGTGTTCGGCACAGAGGATGCCCACCATGCGGCCATGCTGGCGGATCGGGCAGTCAAGCAGAGAGGTGATGCCGAGTCCATCGAGGTAGCCGTGCGCGAACTCGGCGGTGGCGGGATGGCGCGGTGCGTCGTCGGCGACGATGGCGCGCTCGCGCGCCAGCGCGGCGAAGTAGCGCGGGAAGGCGTCGGCGCTGAGCGCCAGATCGAGGGTGTCACGATGCGGATCGGCATCCGGCCCGGCGGCGCGGTCGCAGAGATGGGTGCAGCGCATCGAACGGCCATCGTCAGCCATCCGCCACACCCCGCAACGCTCGACGCCGAGGCCGTCCAGCGCGGCCTCGGTGATCGCGCGCGCGGCACCGGCCTCATCGCCCTCATCGATCAGCGCCGAAACGGTCAGCGCCAGCAGCAGGCGCTCGCGCTTGCCGCTCATGCCGAGCCGGTGCGCGCGCCGGCGCGCACCGCCAGCAGCGCATCGAGGTTGGCGGCAGCGAGCTGGGCGAAGGCCGGGTCAAGCGCCGTACCCGCCGCCGCCAGCAAGGCGGTACGCAGCGGTGCCGGGTCGAGGGCGGCCGCCGGGCGAGCGTCTGCATCCGTGGGCGATCGTTCGACCTCCTGCCGCGAGGCGATCAGATCGAGCACATTGGCCACCGCCAGCAGGCGGCTTTCGACGTCGATGGCCTCACCGGCCAGCCCGGACGGGTAGCCGGCACCGTCCCATCGCTCGTGGTGCTCGGCGGCCAGTCGCGCCGCCAGACGCCCTTCTTCGCTCGGCAGCCGCGCGAGGAGACGCGCGCCGGCGAGCGGATGCTCGCGAAGCGGCCCGCCTTCCGGCACCGCATCAGGATCGAGATCGAGCAGTGCGTGGCGCAATGGCGCCGGCAGCTCCAGCAGGCCGATGTCGTGCAGCAGGGCCGCGTGCCGGAGTGCTTCGGCGCGCAGCGGCGCCAGTCCCGCCAGCTCGGCGAGGGCGGACGCCAGCGCGGCGGTGGCACGCGCGTGCGACTGGTGGGCCTCGACGCGATACTCCAGCACTTCGGCCAGCAGATCGACGGCGCCACGGTAGGACGCCTGGGCCACGCTGAGATCGCGGTAGCCGCGGATCGCACCCAGGGCCAGCGTGCGCAGCCTGGCGGCGGTGAGATCGGTTTTCTCGCGGTAGTCGCTGATGTCGTTGTCACGCACCAGCGACTCCTCGGCCTGCTCGCCGGGTTGACCGGTGCGCACCACCAGCCGGACGCGACGGTTGCGCTGCGCACCACGCACCTCCCGCACCAGCCGCAAGCCGGCCTCGGCGTCCTCCATCACCATGTCGATCAGGCCAAGCGCGATATCGGGGTGGGCGGCGAACAGCGCGATTCCCTCGTCGGCGCTCGCCGCCTCGAGCAGCGCGACCGGGCGGCCGTCGACCCGCAGCCGCCCCAGCGCGAGCCGGGTGATGGCGCGGATCGCATCGTCGTCATCGACCACCGCGATTTTCCAGGGCGATGTGTCGTGATCCGGCGTCGCCGGAGGTTCAGGCGCGAACTGCAGTGCGTCGTGGTCGACCATAGCCTCATACCCACCAGAGCTGCCAGATGGAGAGGATGCCACGCGACTGCATGGCCGGGATGATACGCCTGCGAAAAGCTGTGAGGCGCGCGTCGACGTCAGGCGCAGGCCGCGGACGCTGGAGGCGTCTTAGGCCGCCCGGCTGCTCCGCTTCAGGTGCACGAGCAGCGCGTAAA
>DMHI01000271.1 GCA_003449515.1 Lysobacteraceae bacterium
CACGACGCTCTTCCGATCTGATTTGGCTGCTGCCTTTGTGCGGCGCTCTTCTTCGGCGAAGGCCGCGCGGAGCGCTGCGAGCGGGTCTGTGCCACCTGCAAGGCCGGCGGCTGGCGCAACGCCTGCGGCGGGGGCGGGCTGGCCTTGGCGCGCAGAAAGGATTCGCCGCCGCTGCTCACGGATGATGGCTTCACGCTCTTTCATCGCGCGGGCCACGTCGGGCATGGTGATTTCGAAGTTCGCCGGCAGCTCCCCGCCGCTGACTTGACGCGCCGCGCTGATACGCGTCTGCAGGGCCGCAAGCCGTCGATCAAGCTGCGCATCCGTGTCGTCGGTGTCGAATCGCTTCATCGTGCCAAGCGCCTTGGTCGACTCGCTGACGATTAAGCCGAAGCCATGCGCCGTCCTTGCGAGTATCCCTACCAGCGCGCCGATGCCTTCCAGGAAGCTGGGGTCCTTGACGAGGTCCCCGAAGCCGCGAAGTGCTTTCGTGGCCTGCGGAATGAGATCGAGCAGCGCGCCATTCATGACGAACTGCAATTCGTCCAGCTCATCGCTGAAGGCCCCTGCTGCAGCGGCGCTCTCCGTGCGCAGCACGCCACCCAAGGAGTGCGCGCGATCCTCCATGTCGCGGATGCCCTGCGTGCCAAGGTTGAGCAGCGGGATCATCTGCCCGCCAAGGCGCGTACCGAACAACTCAGCGGCGAGCTGCGATTCCTCGATACCAGGTGGAAGCGCGGCGAACGTGTCGCCGAGACTGCGGATGATGTCGGTCGACGGTAGGAACGCGTTCGTCGCAACGTCTCGCGTCGCTACGCCGAGCGCATTCAGCAGCGGCTCGGTCTTCTCAATGCGGCTGTTGAAACTGCGGATGGCGGCCTCGAACTTCGCCGACTCGATGCCGCTGAACTTCGCGGCAAAGCCCATCGCCGTGAACTGTTCGGTGGTCAAGCCGAGACGATCAGAGGCCTCGGCAAGTTGGTCCGCACGGTCGATCGCGCCCTTCAACGCGAACGCGAGTCCGCCAGCCGCAGCGGTAGCGCCGGCGGCGAGACCAGCCGCCATGCCAGGGCCAATCTCGCCGAGTTTGGTGCGTATCCGCGATGCAGTTTCACCAGCAGCGTTTGCGGCGCGCTTCATGCCCGCCTCGAAGCCACCCACCTTGGCGATCAGATCGACGCTGAGCTGAGTGCGACCGGTCATACCTTGACTCCGAATAGCTTGGCGATCGCGTTGTCGATGCTGCTGTGCTGGTTCTGGTTCTTGTTCTTGAAGCGAAGGAAGTCATCAATCTTCGACTTGCCTCCCTGGGCGGCCTGCACCACCCAGGCGATCAGCGCTGCGGGCTCGTCGTACCGCCGCTGAAAGTCGAGAGGGCCGTTGTCTTCGACGTACGCCAGCCAGCTGGCGAACTCGCTGGCCGACATGGCCGCCTTCAGCTCCCCGACCGTCCTGCCCCCTAGCGCCAACGCAAGGTCGTGCCAGAAGCGTTCGATCGGGTCGGTTCTCAGGGCTTTTTTGCTTCCTCGTGCCCCTCCTCCGACAGGCCGAGAGCCGTCAGCGCCTGTTGCACAAGGAGCTGCAGATAGGCCGGCTTGATGCCCAGCGCCTGCTCGACCGTCAGCAGCGGCCCTCCGGCGGCGTCGCACACCACCGCCGCAAGGAAAATCGCGTCACGATCGCCCTCTTGCGAGCGCATCAGCTCGCGCACACGAATGGCCGGCAGGTCAAGGAAGTAGCCCTCGATCTTCTTCCCACCAAACTCGAACTCGCGGCGGATGGGCCGCAGCGTGGCGATCGACTCGCTCAGGAACTCCCGAAAGTCCATGCCTTACACCCGCGCCGTGAAGGTAAACAGGCCCGTGGGACGCAGCGTCACGGTGCTGTTGAGCACGCCGTTCGCCGGGTTGTTCCAGGTGAAGTTCTGCACGAAGGCCTGCCCGCGCAGGTTGCTGCGCGTGTTGAGCGCCGCAAACGCGCCAGCCGCCGCGGTGGGCGTGCCGGTGCCGTCGGCGAAGGCGATCATGATGGGCACCACCACGCCGCTGTTTTTCAGCGCCCAGAGCGCGCTGTGCAGGGTGGCGCTGAAACGCACGGGGAACGTGATCGGCTGGTTGTCCGACAGGCCGGCAATGAACTCCTTCATCGGCGAGTCGAGGTGCGTCACCTCGATCTCGTCGGCGGGGCCGCCGCCGGCTTCCGGCAACTCCACCACCTGCGCGATCTTGGTGACAACGGTGGGCGCCGAGACGTAGAACAGTTCGGTGCCTTGGCTGCGGGTGTACGACATGCGGGGGTCTCCGGGTCAGAGCAGGCGCACGATGGCCTGCAGGCGAATCTGGGCGACAGACGCGTTTGCGCCATCGACGCGGGTAAGAAAATCGGCGGTCTGCGCCTCGATCTCGACGACGCCCGCCGGAATCGGCAGGGCGATACCGCCCGCCGGAAACAGCGAAAACACGTCGGCCATCACGGCATGCGCGCGCTGCTGCGCGTCGCGGCGGGTACTGGGCACATCGGCCTCGACGACGATCTGCACCGTCCATTCGGTGCCACCGTCGAGCGTGTCGGCCGAGCGCGACACGCGGTCGAGGTAGACGCTGAGCCGCTCCACAGCACCGCGGCCAGGATCGGCCTGCAACTGCTCGACCAGCACGCTGTTGCCGGCGTTGGTGCGAAAGCCGTTGGCGATGGTGATCAGCGGCAGCCGCGCGGCCACCGACTGCACCGCCTGCCAGGTGATGGCCTCAGACACGGCGCGCGCTCCAACGGGCGGTCACGCCGTCGTCAAACACCTTGCGCTCAAGCTCGAGCACGCGGCC
>DMHI01000192.1 GCA_003449515.1 Lysobacteraceae bacterium
CCGGTGACACCCAGCAGCGTCTGCGCGGCGATGCCGGACTCGAAGCCGGCAACGAGGCGATCGATCGCCTGCGGCTGGTCGCCGGCGGGGCGGTAGTCGGATTTGAGGACGAATCGCTCGCTCATGGCCGTGGGGGTCCGGGGCAACAGGCGAGTATAGGTTTCCTCGCCGCCGCGGCTGCGTCGATTTCCTACACCGCGATCCGGCCGCGGATGACGGACGCCGGCACTCCGCCATCGGGAGGATGCGCTTACCCCACGCGCCCCCTGCCGCACGAGGAAAGCCCATGACCCGCCTCTCCCCCGCCACCGGATTCGGCCTGATCGACCTGATCGCGAGCATCGCCGTGCTCGGCATCACGCTGGCCATCGCCCTGCCCGCCTACGCCCGCATGATCGACGAGGGCCACGCCACGCGCGCCGCCAATCACTTCCACGCCGTGCTCTCGATAGCGCGGGTGCATGCGGTCCAGCGCGGCATCAGGGTGACGGTGTGCCGCAGCCGCGACGGACAACGCTGTCTCTACGCCGGTGCGTGGTCGGCCGGGTCGATCGTGTTCGAGGATCGCAACCGCGACAACGACCGTTCTCCCGACGAGCGCATCATCGACGTGTTCGACCCGACCGACGCCGCGCCATTCCACGTCGTCGGCCCGCACAACCGGACCATCATCGGCTTCAATCCCGATGGCCGCAGCGCCGGCACCAACCTCACGCTGCGCATCTGCGACCCGTCGCTCGATGTCGTCCGCCTCGTGGTCGTTTCGGTCAGCGGACGGCCGCGGACCTCGCGCGACGTGCCTCGCGGTGCACGCTGCGGCGCCGATCCCAATCCGCCGGCTTGACACTCCAGGCGCAGGCCTCGCATACTTTATGGCCGCCCGAATAGCTCAGCCGGTTAGAGCACTTGACTGTTAATCAGGGGGTCGTTGGTTCGAGTCCAACTTCGGGCGCCACTTCAGCTGCACTGATCCACCTCCCGACTGACGCAAAGGCGGGTCAGGGGAAACGAGTCGACCACCATGCCTGCGACGCGAGTTGCGGGCATCGTTGTTTCTGGGCCGGATGAACACGGCACGCCGGCAAGCAACCAGCCTCGCAAAAAGAACGCCCCTCGCGGGGCGTTCCTTGGTCTACCGCTGGCCCGGCTCCAAGAAGGAGCCGGATCCGGGTTTCCGATCGCTGTGACGCCGACGCACTCAGTTCTGGACGTTGAGCTCGGTGCGGCGATTCTTCGCGCGGCCTTCGTCGGTGTCGTTGGTGTCGATCGGGCGGCTCTCGCCGTAACCGATCGGCCCGACCAGACGACCCGCGTCGATGCCGTTGGCCGTCAGGTGGTCGAACACGGTGCGGGCGCGACGCTCCGACAGGGCCTGGTTGTAGGCGTCGGTGCCGACCGCGTCGGTGTGACCGGCCACTTCCACCCGAAGCTGCGGGTACTTCTTCAGGATCTCGATGGCCTCGTTGAGGGTCGTGATCGCGTCCGGCCGCAGGGTGGCCCGGTCGAAGTCGAAGTTCACACCGCGCAGGTCGATCGTGAGCGGCACGGCGCAACCGTCCGGGCCGATGGCCTGACCCGCCTGCGAGCCCGGGCACTTGTCGATGCAGTTGTTCACGCCATCGCCGTCGTCATCGAGGGTTTCGCAAGCTGCCGGAGCCGGAGCCGCGGCAGGCGCGGGCGCGGGTGCTGCAGCCGGAGCAGCGGCAGCCGCCTTCGGGCCCAGCGGGATCAAGAGCACGCCCTTCACGTAGGGGTCGGAGAACGAATCCACATCACGCGCGATACGGCTCTGGTCGTCGAGCACGGAGCGGATACCGGCCTCGAGGCGGACAGACACGTTCTCGTAGTCGGCCTGCAATCCCCCCGCGAAATCCAAGGCCAGGTTATTGCTTGTCCGCTCACCCGGCGAGTTCGGACTCGGGAAGGCGTTGAACTCTTCCTCGGCGCGCTGCACGCCCACGCCGGCCTTCAAGTAAGGCCACCATGCGGCGTCCGAGCGGAAGTGACGACGCAGGTCGATCTGCGCGCCGTACTGGCTGAAATTGAGATTCCTGTTCGCGTCAAAGCTGGCATTCGTCTGATACACCCCGAAATCGAGCGACCAGTTCGGGTCGAAGAAGCGGCCGATGCCGACGCCCCAGGTGAACTGCGGGTCGGTCGCACGCTGCGAACTCTGGAAATCGATGCCAGCGGTCCCAGTGAGGTACCAGCGGTCATCGTGGTCGTTCGCGACCGCGACATTCGCGGTAGCGGCGGCCATCACGGCCAAGCACAGCAGACTCTTTTTCATGATCGACTCCTGATGGGGTTGGGCTGCCCTGCAGGCCTGCCCTCTCCCGGGTGGCCTTGCCCTCTGGATGTTAACACCGCGCTAAGTCGTGACAAGGCGCTCAGCTTCGAGGCGAGCCGCGCCTTCACGCACGGTCAAGGCTTGGGTTTTCACGTCGTGCGCTGTCGAAACGCCCCGCACTCGATCATCATCATGTTCCGGTGCCGCGACCTCGCTTGTGCCCGCGCGATCGCCCCGTCATGCTCCCGCCACCCTACGCCACCGTATTGACATGACGGCCGCCCCGTTCCCACACCTCTTCAAACCCCTCAACCTCGGCTTCTGCACCCTGCCCAACCGCGTGCTGATGGGCTCGATGCACACCGGCCTCGAGGACCGCTCACGCGATTTCCCGAAGCTCGCCGCCTATTTCGCCGAGCGCGCCCGCGGCGGCGTCGGCCTGATGGTGACCGGCGGCATCGCGCCGAACGTGGTGGGCTGGCTGAAGCCCTTCTCCGGCAAGCTTTCGTGGCCGTGGGAGACGCACAAGCACCGCATCGTCACGAAAGCGGTGCACGCCGAGGGCGGCAAGATCTGCATGCAGATCCTCCACGCCGGCCGCTACGCGTATCACCCGCTGTCGGTGTCGGCCTCGGCCATCCAGGCGCCGATCAATCCGTTCAAGCCGCGCGCGCTGACCGGCTGGGGCGTAGAGCGGCAGATCAAGGCCTTCGTGCGCTCTGCGAAGCTCGCCCGCGACGCCGGCTACGACGGCGTGGAGGTGATGGGCTCCGAGGGGTATCTCATCAACCAGTTTCTCTCGGCGCGCACCAACCAGCGCACCGACGAATGGGGCGGCACGCCCGAGAAGCGCATGCGCTTCGCGGTGGAGATCGTGCGGCGCATCCGCGAGGCGGTGGGCAAGGACTTCATCCTCATCTATCGCCTGTCGATGCTCGAGCTGGTCGACGGCGGCGCGGCCTGGGACGAGATCACGATGCAGGCCAAGGCCATCGAAGCGGCGGGGGCGTCGATCATCAACACCGGCATCGGCTGGCACGAGGCCCGCGTGCCGACCATCGCCACCTCTGTGCCGCGCGCGGCCTTCGCCGGCGTCACGGCCAAGCTGCGCCCGCACGTGACGCTGCCGCTGGTGGCGACCAACCGCATCAATATGCCGGACGTGGCCGAGCGGATCCTGTCGACGGGTGAAGTCGACATGGTCTCGATGGCGCGTCCGCTGCTGGCCGACCCGGCCTGGGTGGCGAAGGCCCGCGACGGCCGCACGGCCGAGATCAACACCTGCATCGCCTGCAACCAGGCCTGCCTCGACCACGTCTTCGAGAACAAGAAGGCGAGCTGCCTGGTGAACCCGCGCGCGTGCGCCGAGACCGAGCTGCGGATCAAACCCGCCGCACAGAAGAAAAAGGTGGCCGTGGTCGGGGCCGGCCCGGCCGGGCTCGCCGCGGCAACGACGGCCGCCGAGCGCGGCCACGCGGTGACGCTGTTCGATTCGGCGGCCGAGATCGGCGGGCAGTTCAACCTCGCCAAGACGATCCCGGGCAAGGAGGAGTTCCACGAGACCCTGCGCTACTTCGGCACCCTGCTGACGAAGCACGCGGTGGATGTCCGCCTGAACACCCGCGTCGCCGCCGACGACCTCACGGGCTTCGACGAGGTGCTGCTGGCCACCGGCATCCGCCCGCGGCACGTCGATTTCCCCGGCCACGACCACCCGAAGGTCGTCCGCTACATCGATGTCCTGACCGGCAAGGTGCAGGTCGGCGCCAAGGCCGCCATCGTCGGGGCCGGCGGCATCGGCTTCGACGTCGGCGAGTTCCTGGTCCACGCCGGTGAATCGCCGAGCCTCGATCCCAAGGCGTGGATGGCCGAATGGGGCGTGCGTCCCGACTTCGACGGCCCCGGCGGCCTCACCAAGCCGCACCCGGAAGCCCCGGCCCGCGAGGTCTGGCTGCTGCAACGCTCGCCCGGCCGCCCGGGCGCGAAGCTGGGCAAGACCACCGGCTGGATCCACCGTGCCGCGCTGAAGATGAAGGGCGTGAAGGTCCACGGCGGCGTCGAGTACCTGAAGGTCGACGATGCCGGCTTCCACGTCCGCATCGAAGGCAAGGAGACCCTGCTGCCGGTCGACCACGTGGTGGTCTGCGCCGGCCAGGAGCCGCTGCGCGAGCTGGAAGCACCCCTGCTGGCGGCAGGCGTGAAGGTGCAGCGGATCGGCGGCGCCGACGTGGCGGCCGAGTTGGATGCGAAGCGCGCGATCGCCCAAGGCACGCGGGTCGCCGCGGCGCTCTGAGCGCGTTCGAGGAGGCGGGCAGCCCGCCCCGGCGTGCTGCGCCGGGGCCGCCGCGCCTGGCGTGGTGGCGGCTTTGGAGCAAAAGCCTCAACAAATTCAAAAGCTTGGAAATCCGGCATTCAGCCCGGGTTGCGAAACAGCGGGCTACGGTTCGCCGCCCCACCCGACCGCCCTTTGGCCCGTACGGTGGCTCGTGACTCCCGGGCTCATGGCGCTTCGGGTGTCTTATCCCCATTACGCCAGGTCCCACGGCTTCACCCGCCCATCCACCGGTCGGGACGCCACGGACGCAACGGAGCAAGGAACGCCATGGAACTCTCGTTTCTGATGTGGTTGGCGTCGCTGCTGCCCCCGGCCCAGGCCGAACCGCTATGCCTCGCCACCACCGTCTATCTCGAAGCCCGCGACCAGTCCGAACTCGGCCAGCGCGCCGTTGCGGAAGTCGCCCTGCGGCGACGCGACTCCGGTGCTTGGGGCGACGACGTCTGCGCCGTGGTGAACGCGCCCAAGCAGTTCGCGCCGACCCTCGTGCCGCCCTCGACCCGACTGCGCGATCCGCAGGCCTGGGAGCGCGCGGTGGCGGTGGCGTTCGACGCCAAGAAAGAGTGGAGCCGCCCGCGCGCCGAGCGCCGCGAGGTCGTCCCCGGCGCCAGCCATTTCGCCGCCTTGCGCCTCGCCAGCCCGAACTGGGCCAGCTACCCGCAGGTGGCCGTCATCGACGACCACACCTTCTTCCGGGTCAAACGCCTGACGCCGCGACCACCGCCGGCGACCGCTGGCGCGAGCGAGGGCGGCTCGCGCTGAACCCGGGACCCCTCGCGCCCCGACCGGCGATGGCGCAACCCTCGCGCGCTCCGCGATTCCCGATCGGCCTCAACGCTTCTCGATCGGCACGTAGGCGCGGTCTTCGGGGCCGGTGTAGTTGGCACTCGGGCGGATGATCTTGCCGTCCTCGCGTTGCTCGATGACGTGCGCGCTCCAGCCGGTGGTGCGGGCGATGACGAACAGCGGCGTGAACATCGGCGTCGGGATGCCCATCATGTGATAGGCCGATGCGCTGTACCAATCGAGGTTCGGGAACATCTTCTTCAGCTCCATCATCAGCGTCTCGATGCGCTCGCTGACGTCGAACAGCACCGGATTGCCGCCCTCCTTGCAGAGCTCGCGCGAGATGCCCTTGATGATCGGGTTGCGCGGGTCGCCGATGGTGTACACCGGGTGGCCGAAGCCGATGACGATCTCCTTGCGCTCGACGCGGGCGCGGATGTCGGCTTCCGCCGCGTCGGCGCTGTCGTAGCGGGCGATGATGTCCATCGCCACTTCGTTGGCGCCGCCATGCTTCGGGCCACGCAGCGCGCCGATCGCGCCGGTGATGCACGAGTACAGGTCCGAGCCCGTGCCCGCGATGACGCGCGCGGTGAAGGTGCTGGCGTTGAACTCGTGCTCGGCGTAGAGGATCAGCGAGCGGTCCAGCGCACGCGCATGCAGCGCGCTCGGCGGCTCGCCGTGCAGCAGGTGCAGGAAGTGTGCTGCGACGGAATCGTCGTCGGTCTGCGTGTCGATGCGGTCGCCGTTGCGGGTGAAGTGCCACCAGTACAGCAGCATCGAGCCGAAGCTGGCGATCAGGCGGTCGGCGATGTCGCGGGCCTCCGGGGCCGGATGGCCTTCGCGCTCGGGCAGCACGGTGCCCAGCACCGAGCAGCCGGTGCGCAGCACGTCCATCGGGTGCGCGGCGGCGGGCACCAGCTCGAGCGCGTCGGTGACGATGGCCGGCAGGCCGCGCAGGCGCTTCAGCTTCGTCTTGTAGGCCTTGAGCTGCGACGCGCTGGGGAGCGCGCCGTGCACCAG
>DMHI01000126.1 GCA_003449515.1 Lysobacteraceae bacterium
GTGCCGGAGAGGATCTCGCCGACGCCGCTGGCGGTGTGCACCGGCTGGCCGTGACGCAGCACGCCCTTCTCGTCCATGACGAGGCCGATCGTCTGGCGCGGCACGCCGGCGGCCTTCTGCGCTTCGAGTGCGGCGCGGCCGTTGAAGTCGCGGCCCGCGTCGAACGCCACCGTCCAGGCGAGGCCGGCTTCGAGCGGACTCACCGCCTCATCCATGTCCTGGCCGTACAGCGCCATGCCGGCTTCGAGCCGCAGCGTGTCGCGCGCACCGAGGCCCGCCGGGCCGACGCCGGCGCGCTCGAGCGCCTCCCACAGCGCGATCGCGTCGGCTTCCGGGACGATGACCTCGAAGCCGTCCTCGCCGGTGTAGCCGGTGCGGGCGACGAACAGCGGGCCTTGGATCGACGCGCTGCCACCCGAGGACGCGGCGGCCGACGCGATGAACCACGCGCCGGTGACTTCCGTTGCGGCGAAACGGCCGAGGGCCATCACCGCCGCCGCGCCCTCAGGCGTGAGCAGCGACGCGAACTTCTCGCGCGCGTTCGGGCCCTGCACCGCGATCATCGACAGCTCCGGGCGCTCCTGCACGGCGACGCCGAAGGCGCTCGCCTGCGCCTCGATCCACGGCAGGTCCTTGTCGCGGGTGGCGGCGTTGACCACCACGCGGAACCAGCGCTCGGCCATGAAGTAGACGATCAGGTCGTCGATGACGCCGCCCTGCGGATTCAGCATGCAGGCGTAGAGCGCCTTGCCCGGGACTTTCAGCTTGTCGACCGAATTGGCGACGAGCTGGCGCAGGAACGGCCGCACCTGCTCGCCGCGCAGGTCGACCACGGTCATGTGCGAGACGTCGAACATGCCGGCATCGCGGCGGACGAGGTGGTGCTCCTCGATCTGCGAGCCGTAGTTCAGCGGCATGTCCCAGCCGCCGAAATCGACCATGCGGGCACCACGGGCGCGATGGGTGGCATTGAGGACCGTCGACTTCGACATGGGCACGGGCGCGTGGGTTGCGAGGGCGTGGAGTATCGCAGAAGCCCCGCGCGACGCGCGCTGGCGGCGCACCGCCTCAGGTGCGGCCACGCAGCAGGAGCAGCAACGGCAGCAGACCCACCGCGACCAGCAGCAGCGCCGGCAGTGCCGCCTGCGCCCACAGGCCTTCCGAGGTGGCAATGTAGACGCGTACCGCCAGCGTGTCCCAACCGAACGGGCGCAGCATCAGCGTGGCGGGCAGTTCCTTCATGGCCTCGACAAAGACCAGCAGCGCGGCCGCGAGCAGGCCCGGACGCAGCACCGGCAGGCCAATGCGCCACCAGCGCGCGACGCGGCCGTGACCCAGCAGGGCCGCCGACTGCATGAGGCTGGGTCGCAGCGTGGCCAGCGCCGCGCCGGTGGCCGAAAGACCAACGCGCTGGAAGCGCATCAGCAAGGCCAGCACCACCGCGAACAGTCCGGTCGACAATCCGAGCGCCTGCGCGGCAGGCCCGATCGCGCGCTCGAGGCTGAGCAGGAACCAGAACACCGCGATCGCCATCACCGCACCCGGCACCGCATAGCCGAGACCGGCGGCGCCGGCGCCCGCGGCCAGCCAGCGGTCGTGCGGAAAGCGGCGTCGCGCCGCACCGATGCCCAGGCCGATCGCCACGGCGGCAAGCGCGGTGGTGCCAGCGATGACCAGGGTGCCGCGCAAGGCATCCCAGGGCATCGCGGCGAGCGCATCCGCAGGCAGCCAGCGCATCAACTGCAGCAGCGGAAAGACCACGCCGAGGCCGATCGGGATGGCCGCGCCCAGCAGCACCAGTCCCGAGGTGATCGCGCCCAGGCGCTGCCGGCGTGGCGCGCGCAATTCGGGGGAAGGCGGCGCGCCGGTGGCACCAAACGCATGGGCGATCAGCAACGCCAGCAGCACCGCGCCGAGCATCGCCAGCGAGAGCTGGGCCGCCAGCACCAGGGACTGCAGCCCTTTCCAGGCCTGGATGACGAGCGTGGTGAGGGTGTCGCGGCCAAGCATCTGCATCGCGCCGAAATCGGCCAGGGTCTCGAACAGCACGAGGCCGAGCGCGCCCAGCCAGGCCGGCCGGGTGGCCGGAAGCACGACGCGCACGAAGGCCCGCCGGGGTGATGCGCCGAGCAGGCGCGCGGCGTCGAAGGCGGCACTGCCCTCGCGCTGCAAGCGCGCGCGCATCATCAGGTACACGTAGGGGTAGAGCGCGAGCCCGAGCACGAGCACGGCGCCACCGAGGCTGCGCATCTCCGGGAAGGCCGCCGCCGGCAGGCCGAGATCGCGCCAGGCGGTGGCCAGCGGCGCATCGAAGCTGAAGCCGGCGACGAAGGCGTAGGCCAGCACGTAGGCCGGGAAGGCCATCGGCAGTGCCAGCAGCACCTCGACCACCCGGCGTCCGGCGAATTCGTGCCGGACCACGAGCCATGCCGCAGCCACGCCGACCACAAGCGCGAACGCGCCGACACCCCCCATCAGCACGAGCGTCTGCGCGAGCGCACGCGGCAGCATGACCTCGCGCAGATGCGCCCACAGGCCAGGCGCCAGCTCGCCCGGCGCCGTGGCGAGGAACAGCAGCGGGGCACACAGGCAGAGCGCGGCACCGAGAACGGCACCGCGCGTGGAGGAACGGACGAACGCCTCGCGGCTCAGCGCCATCCGGCCTCGTTCATCAGCATCACCGCCTCGGCCTGGCGGCGCCCGGTCACGTCGATGCCGACCGGATCGGCCCTGAACTCGCCCCAGGCCGCCACGATCGGATCGAGCGTCATGCCGGGCTTCACCGGGTATTCGTAATTCAGTGCGGCGAACTTGGCCTGCACCGTGTCGCTGGCCAGCCACTCGAGCAACGCCTGCGCCTGCCCGGGACGATCGCTTGCGGCGACCACGCCGGCACCGGAGATGTTGACGTGCACGCCGGCGCTGTCCTGGTTCGGCCAGAACGGGCGCACACCGAAGGCGGCGTCCTCGGCCTTCAAGCGACCGAGGTAGTAGGTGTTGGTGAGGCCCACCTCGCACTGCCCGGCGGCGATCGCCCGCAGCAGCAGCGTGTCGTCGGCGAACGGCGGCGCGGCGAGGTTGGCCACCCAGCCCTTCAGCACCTCGCGCGTGGCGTCGGTGCCGAGGCGCTCGATCATCGTCGCCACCAGCGACTGGTTGTAGACCTTGGCCGACGAGCGCAGGCAGAGCTTGCCCTTCCACTGCGGCTCGGCCAGCGCCTCGTAGGTGCTGAGCGTGGCCGGGTCGACGCGGCCTTCCGCGAACATGATGGTGCGCGCGCGCTCGGAGAGCCCGAACCAGCGGCCCTGCGCATCGCGCAGATTGGCCGGCACATTGGCCTCGAGCAGCGGCGAGCTGACCGGCGCGAGCAGGTTGCGCTCGGCGGCCTGCCAGAGGTTGCCGGCATCGACGGTGATCAGCAGATCGGCGGGGGTGGTCGCGCCTTCGGCGGCGAGGCGCTCGATCAGCGCATCGGCGCCATCGACGCGGGTTTCGATCGCGATGCCGGTCTCAGCGGTGTAGGCGGCGAGGATCGGATCGAGCAGTGGCGGCTTGCGCTCGGAATAGACCACCAGCGGCCCCTCCGGCGCCGCTGCGCCCGCCGCGTTGGCCGCGGGTGCCGCGGCGGCATCGGCGGCTGGCTCGGCCTCGGGCGGCGAGCAGGCGGTCAGGGCGAACGCGATGGCGAAAGCGAGGGCAAGGGGGCGCAGCGGGGCAGCAGACATCAGGCGCATGGAGACTCCGGGTCAGGGGCGAGGAAACGGCGTCAAATGATAACCGTTCTCATCGAGTTTTCGCAAAGGCGATGTGAGCGCAGCGGTCGGCGCGTCAGGCCGGCTCGACCTCGAGCACCATCGAGGTCGCGGCGACGATGCGCACGCGCGTTCCGGCGGGAAGGTCGGGGCCGCTCACCGACCAGAAGGCATCGCCGATCTTCAGCCGACCGCGGCCGTTCTCGATCGCCGATTCGAGCGCGTGCACCTGGCCCACCAGTTGCGCACCACGACGATTCAGCAGCGGCTGCGTGGTGGCGATGCCGGTCTTGCGCAGCCGGGTCCAGTAGACGCCGACGATGGCGAAGGACAGGCCGATGAACAGCACCGCCTGCCAGAACAGCGGCAGGTCGGGCACGAACACCACCAGCAGCAGCATGACGCCGGCGGCAAGGCCGAGCCAGACCAGCGCCGCACCCGGCACCAGCGTCTCCAGCGCGATCAGCCCCAGCGCGAGCGAGGCCCAGAAGATGACGACGGGCCGCAGGTCGAGGTCCATACGCCGGGATCAGCGCTGGCCCGGGATGGACGGAGGCGCGGCGCGTGTCGCCGCCTTCGCCGCCAGCACCGACTGCTGGCTCGCCAGGCCCTCCTTCGCCAGTTCGGCGATACCGGCCAGCGAGGAGATGATGCCGGTGGTCTCCATCGGCATCATCACGAACTTCGAGTTCTGCGAGTGCGCCAGTTCGCGGAAGGCCTCGACGTACTTCTGCGCGACGAAATAGTTGATCGCCTGCACGTCGCCCTTGGCGATCGCCTCGGACACCATGCGGGTGGCGTTGGCCTCGGCCTCGGCGAGGCGCTCGCGCGCCTGCGCCTCGAGGAAAGCGGCTTCCTTCTTGCCCTCCGCTTCGAGCACCGAGCTCTGCTTCTCGCCCTCGGCGCGCAGGATCTCGGCAGCGCGCAGGCCTTCGGCTTCGAGGATGTTGGCGCGCTTCTCGCGCTCGGCCTTCATCTGCCGCGCCATCGAGTCGATCAGGTTCTGCGGCGGCTGGATGTCCTTCAGCTCGATGCGGTTCACCTTGATGCCCCAGGCGTGGGTGGCGCTGTCGATGACGCCGAGCAGCTTGGCGTTGATCTCGTCGCGCTTCGACAGCGATTCGTCGAGGTCCATCGAGCCGATCGCGGTGCGGATGTTGGTCATCACCAGCGCGATCGTGGCCGACTCCAGATCGGACACCTCGTAGGCGGCCTTGGCGGCGTCGAGCACCTGGAAGAACACCACGCCGTCCACCTTCACCACCGCGTTGTCCTTGGTGATGACGTCCTGGCTGGGGATGTCGAGCACCTGCTCCATCATGTTGACCTTGCGGCCCACGCCCTGCACCACCGGAAACAGGAAGTGCAGGCCCGGCTCCATCGAGTGCGTGAACTTGCCGAAACGCTCCACCGTCCACTCGAAGCCCTGCGGGACGATGCGCACCATCTTGAACAGGAACAGGATGCCGCCGACGAGAATGACGCCAATCAGGATTTCCATCGCTCCGCCCCTTCACCGACCATCGCGCCCGTGCTCCGGGCCCAGGCGCGAGTATAGGCCGGCCGGCGCGGGGATGACTCAGCGCGCCGCCGTCGCCTGCGGGGTCGCCTGCGGGGAGGGCGGCAGCGCCTCGATGTGGCGCTCGAAGACGCGCTCGATCGCCGCGGCCTCGACCACTTCGCCGCTCTCGGCCTTCGACGCGAGCCTGAACAGGCCGACGATCACCGGCATACCGTCCACCTTGGTGTCGATGACCAGTCCACCCGTGTCGAGTGCGGCCTGCCAGCGGTCGCGCACTTGCGCCCAGAACGGCGCGGTCGCCTGCCAGTAGCGGTAGGCCGGGCCGAAGTCGGTGTCGGTCGTGCGGCGGTAGTCGTTGAAGCCGAATTCACGGGTCAGGGTGCGCACCGTGCGCTCGCCGTCCCGGACGACTTTCGTGTTGTCCTGCTCGTGCGTCCAGCCGAAGGGCGTGATGGTGTGGCGGTTCTCCACGTTCAGCGCGTTGTAGTCGTCGCGCGTGGTGTGCTCGCGGCGCGGCAGCGGCCGCCAGGTGCGGTCCGAGGTCCAGGTGGCGTTGCCGTACTGGTGGTTCCAGCGGCCGGTACCGCAGTAGCGCGGCGCGTCGGACACCTCGAACACACACTGCGTCCAGCGCCCGACGGTCTCCGCAGGCGTCAGCGCACGCACGCGCCAGGTCTGGTCGGCGACGAACTCGAAGCGCGAGGCGGCCTCGAAGGTCCAGTCCTGGCGCCAGTGCTTGGTGACATGGCCGTTCGGCGCGACCAACAGGTGCTGGAGCACGATCTTCGATGGCGTGTCCTTGATGACGATGACCACCTCGCGGGCGCCACTGTCCTTGGTGTCACGCGCTGCATAGCCCGCACTGAGCGGCACCGTCTCCTCGAAGCGGAAGGTCACGGCGTACTCGCCCTGCATGGCGAGGATGGCGGCCCGATCGGCCTCTGACGAAGCGGTGGACATATCGGCCAGCACCGGCGTGGCGGCGATCAACGCCGCGACGGCGGCAAGCAGCGCGAGCGGCAGCGGAAGGTGGCGGGGCGTGGTGGCGATTCGCATGGTGGGCTCCTGGTGAGGCATCAGAACGAGGCGGTGAGGGTGAGGCGCGCATTGCGCCCGGGGCGGGTGAAGCGGTCGAGGACGGCCGAGGTCGCACGCACGCCGGCGGTATCGGTGCCGTCCCAGACGCGGCGGTCGGCGAGGTTGAACACCGCCGCTTCGACCTTGAACGTGTCGTTGAAGGCCCAATCGGCGACGACATCGAGCAGCGCGTAGCCCGGTGCGATGAACGCGCCGGTGCCGCTGACATCGTGCTGACGCGCGGCTGCCGTGGCGATCAGCTCGACGCCGCCGGCATCGCCACGCCAGCCCATGCCGAGCACGGCGCGCAGCGGGTCGATCGAGGCGAGCCAGAGGTCGGCGGTGCGATCCACCCCGCGGGTCCGGCTGGCGGCGAAACGCAGGTAGCCCCCGTCGAGGCCGACGCCGTCGAGTGCCAGGCGTGCGCTGGCCTCCGCGCCCCAGGTCTCCACGCGCGACCGGTTCACCGACTGGAACAGCAGCAGTCCGGTCACCGGATCGACGCCGACATTGCGCCGCGAGTCGATGAAGTCGCGGTAGCGCGAGGCATGTGCGGTCAACGTCCACTGCAGGGCACCGTGGTCGCCGCGCAGGCCGGCATCGACGCCACGGCTGGTTTCGGGCTTGAGATCGGGGTTGGGCAATGCGGCATAGCCCGAGGCGACGTTGGTGAAGCC
>DMHI01000267.1 GCA_003449515.1 Lysobacteraceae bacterium
CCGTTGTCATCCCCCTCCGCGACGCTCGCGGGTAATCTCTCGACACCACTAGGAGTTCCGTCCATGCGCGCCCTCGCCCCCCTGGCCCTTGCCCTCGCCGCCCCCCCGGTCGCCGCCGACACCCTGGTCACGCAGACCGGGGCGAACGCGGTGCGCGCCGACTTCGCCCTGCCAACCCCCGACGGCCGGATCGTGCGCGGCAGCTTTTTCCTCGACTTCGCCGAAAGTAGCGGCCTCACACCGGCCAATCTGAACGTGCGCGCGCGGCTGGTCGATCCGGCCGATCCGGCGCTGCTCGCGCGCTTCCCCGGCGCGGGTGCCGGCCTGTCGGTGCCCGAGGCCTTCCCGGTGATGGTTTCGGTGAGCCCGCTGCCGGGCAGCGGCTTCGCGTTCAGCGATGCCGTCGCGGCCGAGATGTACACGAAGGCACTCGCCTTCACCGCCGACTCCCCGTTCCGCGTGCTCAAGGCCCCGGCCGGCGGGGCGTTCAACGACCAGACCACCGGGGTGATCGAGGGCTCGGTCCGCATCCGCGTGCGCACGCACAGCTTCTCCGACTTCCTCGTGGTCGCCGACACCCGTCCGGCCGCCGATGCCGCCCGCGCGGCCTACGCGAGGCTCTCGGCCAAGCTCGACGACGGCGACGTGCCGGCGGCCACCCGCGGCCTGCTGCAGATCGACCTCGACGAGAGCTTCGAGGAGTTCCTGGAAGGCGACTACGAGGACGCCCGCGATGAGCTCGACGCCTTCGAGCTTGCCGTGAGCGCCGAGGCCGGCGTCAGCCTGCCGAACGTCTGGCGTGCGGCGGGCGACCTCGACAACGTGGCCGGCGCCCTGGCTGCGGATGCCCAGAACCTCGACTTCCATCTCGCCCGCCTCGCCACGGCTGAAGGCGACGACGATGAGGGCGACGACGACTGATCACCTTGCCCGACGCCCTGCTCCAGGTGCACGTGCAGGGCCAAGCCAGCAGCGTGCATCGCCTCTCCGCGGAAGGGCGGGCGGTCGTGCTCGGCCGCGCGCTGGATTGCGATCTGGTGATCGCGCATCCGTCGGTGTCCCGACGACATGCGCAACTGGTTCCGGGCACAGCGGACTGGGTGATCGAAGACCTCGACAGCGCCAATGGCCTGCGGATCGACGGGCAGCCGGTGCGCCGGTGCGTGCTGCGGGAAGGCCAGTGGTTCTCGCTGGGTGATGTGTTCTGCGAGTTCCGTTCCCTTCCCACCGACGGCGACGGCGTGAATGGCCGCCGCGAGCGCGAGGTGCGCGCACAATCGGGCGCGTGGCTGGCGCGCATCGAGCGTGCCGGCGGCGAGGACGAGGTGCTGGCGGCCCTGTTGGCCGGCTGGATGGAGCTCGCCGGCTGCGAGCGCGGCCTGTTCCTTGGCGGCGATCCGGCACAGGGCTTCCGTTGCCTCGCGTCCTGCGGCATCTCGGCGGCCCGGCTGGAGAGCCCGGGCTTCGCCGGGTCGAGCGGGGCGCTCGCGCGCGCACTGGCCAGCGGCGCGCCGGTGATCGTGCACGACCCGGCGCTGTTCGACTGGTCGCGCCAGCGCGCCAGCATCGTCGGCCAGGACATCCGTGCCCTGCTGGCATGGCCGGTGCGCTTCGAAGGCCACCTGCTCGGCCTCGCCTACGCGGACAGCCGTACCCCCGGCAAGGCCTTCACCGCCCTCGAGCTGGAGATGCTGGCGGGCTTTGTCGCCGAGGCGGCCCGCTGCCTGCACGCGCGCGGCATCGATGCCGCGCTGCGCACGCTCTCGCGCTGCCTCGAGGTGGATGCCGGCGGTACCGCGATCGCGCGGCTGCCGGCGGTGGCGTGGCGACCCTGAACGGATGGCCGGGTGGCGCGCCCTCGGCGTAAGCTGGTGGGGCGGCACATCGCCGCGGCGAACTTGCGCAGCGCAGGCCCCACCGCCTCGCCCGGAAGGCGCCCTGACCGCCCTCTCCGCCCGCGACGCCGCCATCAGCCTCGATCCCACCATCCCCGGCCAGTACGCCCGAGCCGAACTCGCCGCCGGCGAGCGTGTGGCCGGGCGCTACCGCATCGAATCGCTGCTGGGCGTGGGCGGCATGGGCGTGGTCTACCGGGCCTTCGACGAGGAACTGCGCGTCGATGTCGCGCTCAAGCTGCTGCGGGCCGAGTTCGGCAGTCGGCCCGACGCCTTCGAGCGTTTCCGGCAGGAACTGCTGCTGGCCCGCCAGGTCTCGTCGCCGCATGTGGTGCGCATCCACGATCTGGTGAGCGACGGCGAACGCCGTCTGATCAGCATGGACTATGTTCCCGGCCGCTCGCTCGAGGCCTGGCTCGACGCCGATGGGGCGCTGGGCGAGCAGGAGGCGCTGGCGATCACGAGACAACTGGCGCTCGGTCTGGCCGCGGCGCACGCCAGCGGCGTTGTGCACCGCGACCTCAAGCCGGCCAATGTCCTGGTGCGGCCCGACGGCCACGCCTGCATCAGCGACTTCGGTGTGGCGCGCGGCGCCGCCAGTGAACGGCTCACCGCCACCGGCATGATGGTGGGCACCCCCGACTACGTGTCGCCGGAGCAGGCGCGCGGCGAGGACGTGGGCCCACGCAGCGACCTCTACACGCTGGGCCTGATGCTCTACGAGATGCTGTCCGGCCAGCGGGCCTTCGCCGGCGGCACCGCTGCGGAGTCGCTGGCGCGGCGTCAGCAAGCCGCACCGCCCTCGGTGCGCCAGCTCAAGCCCGAAGTCTCTCCGTGGGTCGATCGCCTGGTGGCACGACTGCTGGCGCCGAATCCGGCACGCCGGCTGCGCGATGCCGAGGCGGTGGTGGCCGCCATCGACGCCCGCCATGTGCGCTGGCGTCCCGAGTGGCGGCCGTGGATGGGGCCAGCCTTGGCGGTGCTCACGGTCGTCCTGGCCGCCGGTGCGGCCTGGTTTCTGGCACGCGATATCGCGCCCGATGCCCCGGCGCCACGCGCCCTGGTGGTGCTGCCGTTCGCATCGGCCGCCGCCGATGCGCCACTGGCCCAGGCCTATGCCACCGTGGTGGCCGCGCGCCTGCTCGACGGCGAGCAGCCCACTGTCGATCACCGCCGCACCGCGAATGCCCTGCATCGCCTCGGTTACGACGCCGAGGGTGCCGCCCTTCACGTCGACCGCGTGCTGGCGGAGGTGCGCGGTGCCGAGGCCGTGTCCGGCGTGCTGGAGCGCCGCGCCGACGGACTGCGCATCGTGCTGCGCCGTCACCGCGACGGCACCGTGGCCGAATCCACCACCCCCTGGGTGAGCACCGACGCCCTGCCGGCCGCACTGGGCGAGGCGATGGCGCACCTCGGCCTCGGGAGCGATGCCGCCGGCGCCCCGCCGGCACCCACCGACGAGCGCGCCCTACGCGCTTTCGGGCGCGGCCTGACCGAGCGTGACGAGGCGGCGGCGATGGCCGACTTCGCCGAGGCGGTCACGCTGGAGCCGCAGTTCGCCTCGGCATGGTGGCATTACCTCAAACGTGCGCGGCGCCTGTTGCCCAGCGCCGACATCGACGCCCTGCTGGGCACCGCGCGCAGCGCACTGCGTGGACTCCGTGGCCGCGAAGTCGAGCGGGTCCGTGCGCTTTCGGCGCTGATCGAGGGCCGCCCCGACGAGGCCGTCGAACGCCTCGCAAGGCTCGTGGCGGACGATCCCGACGACCACCAGACCCGCCTGCTGCACGCCGAGGCGCTGTTCGGCGCGGGTCGCAGCGCCGAGGCCTACCGCGACCTCGGCCTGCTCACCACGCTCGATCCGCAGAACGCCGAGGCCTGGCTGCTGCTGGGCCAGAGCGCGATCCGCAGCGGCGAAGCGCAGCGCGCGATCGACGACTACCTCGGGCAGGCACGGCTGATCTTCGCGCGCCTCGGGCAGGAGCGCGGCGAGACCGACGCGATCAATGCGCTGGGCGCGGCCTACGACCTGCTCGGCCAGACCGATCGCTCGGTCACGCTGTTCGAGGAGGCGGCGCGACGCCGCCAAGCACTGGGCGATCCGCGCGGCGCCGCCGGCAGCCTGCGCAACCTCGCCTCGACCCAGGCGGTGGCCGGCCGCCACGAAGACGCCGAACGCACCCTGGCTGCGGCCACGCTGCTGGCCGAGAGCGTGGGTGACGCCGGCCAACTGGCGGACATCGCCACCGATGCCGGCCTGCTCGCCGAGGAGCGCGGCGAATGGAGTGCGGCGTTACCCCACTACCGTGCCGCGCTTGGCATGCGGCGCGGCCTGGGCGATCCCATCGGCACCGCCGAAGCCTCGCTGAACCTCGGCTTTGCCCTCGCGCAGACCGGCAGCTTCGGCGATGCCGCCCCGCTGTTCGACTCCGCCAACCGCGCCTATGCCGCGGCGGAAGATCGCCTCGGGCTGGTGCGCAGCCTGCACGCCCTGGCGCAGGTCGATCTCGCCGACGACCGCCTCGACGCCGGGTCGGCGCGGATCGAGCAGGCCCTGCACCTCGCCACCGAAACCAGCCTGGTGCAGGAGCGCGCGGTGCTGGAACTCGAGCGCTCCGGCGTGCTGCGCCGGCGTGGCGATCTCGGCGGTGCGCTCGCCGGTCTGCGCAATGCCGCAGCCCGCTTCGAGCAAGCCGGCAACGCCCGCGGGCAGGCGCAGGCGCGGCTCGCCATGGCACAGATCCACCTCGACGCCGGCGATGCGGAGGCGGCCGCGCGCACCCTCATGTTCTTCCACTTCGAGGACCCCGCCAGCGAGGAACAGCGCGCGCTGCTCGAGGTGCGGCGCGGCGAGATCGCGCGCCTCCGCGGCGATTCCGCCGAAGCCGTCGAGCACGCCGCCGCGGCGCTCGCGGCGGCCAAGCGATCGGGCAGTCTTCCGGCCCAGTTGGAGGCGCTGGCGCTGAACGTGCGCGCGGCGACCGCCCGAGGTGCGGCGGGCGAGCGTGAAGCGGCGCGTGCGCTGGCCGAACTCGACGCCGCACTGGCGCGCTTTCCGGCTGCCGAATGGCGATTCGAGCGGCGCATCGCCGCCGTCTGGGCACTGCCCGCCAGCGAGGCACTCGCCCTGTACGGCGAAACCGTCGCGTCCACCGCGATGGCCGCCAACCGCTCGCGCAGCCTCGCGCTGATGGAGGCCGCAGCCAGCGCCCTGCGCCGCGCCGGCGATGCCGATGCCGCCAGCCGCCTCGAAGGCGAGCGCGAGGCGCAGGTGGCACGGCTTCGCGACGCACTCGCGGAGGGCGCG
Organism: Lysobacteraceae bacterium; assembly: GCA_003449515.1. GTDB lineage: Bacteria > Pseudomonadota > Gammaproteobacteria > Xanthomonadales > Xanthomonadaceae > Silanimonas. The sequence continues at coordinate 5,203 of DMHI01000267.1, forward strand.
TGAGCGAATCGCCGCTGGCCGGCGACACGCCGGCGCTGCGCGCGCAGCTCGAGGCGCTCCGCGAGGCGCAGGCACGCCTGTTCGCCGACCTCGCGCGCGGCAGCGAGCGCTACCGTCAGCTCGCCCGCTCGGTGATGCGGATGCAGGAGGAGGAGCGCCGGCGCATCGCCCGCGACCTCCACGACGGCCTTGGCCAGCAGATCACCGCCATCCTCCACCAGATCGAGCCGCTCGCCGACCATCCCGAGCTGCCAACCGCCGCGGCCGCACGCGCGCAACGCGCGGTCGATCTCTGCGCCCGCGCGTTGCAGGACACCCGCACGCTGGCGCGTCTGCTCCGGCCGAAGCTGCTCGACGACCTCGGCCTCGCCGCCGCCCTGCGCTGGCTGGGCCGTACCCTGGCCGACAGTGGCGGTTTCGCTGTCGATATCGAGTGCGACGACGGGCTCGACGCCGCCGGCACCGAGCTCACCACGATGGTCTTCCGGGTGGTGCAGGAATGCCTCGCCAATGTCGCCCGCCACGCCGGTGCCACCCACGCACTGGTCGCGGTCGTGCGTCGCGGCCACGAGTTGCAGATCCTCGTCGCTGACGACGGACGCGGTTTCGAGATCGATGGCCGACGCGATGAGGGCGGGGCGGCGCGCGCCGGCGGCTCGGGGATGGGCGGCATCGAGGAGCGCGTGCAGCTCTTCGGTGGGCGCTGCCAGTGGAGCAGCGCACCCGGCGAAGGCACGCAGTTCCGCGCCTACGTGCCGCTCGGCAGCGAGCGGAATCCATGAGCAGCGGGTGCGGTCGATGAGCGGCCATGTGATCCGCGTCGTCCTCGCCGACGACCACACGCTGCTGCGCCAGGGGCTGTTCGCCCTGCTCGCTGCCGACCCCGCGGTTCGCGTCGTGGCCGAGACGGCGGACGGCCCCGGCACGGTGGAGAAGGTCGCCGAGCTGCAGCCCGATGTGCTGGTCTGCGACCTGTCGATGCCCGGACTCTCGGGGCTCGAGGTGCTGCGCCGCGCGAAGAAGGACAGCCCGCGCACCCGCTGTCTGGTGCTGACCATGCACGAGGAGCAGGAGTACGTGGTTCACGCGGTGCAGGCCGGCGCGCACGGGTTCCTGCTGAAGGACTCCGCTGCCGGCGAACTGCTCCAGGCGGTGCGCGACCTCGGGGCCGGTCGCCGCCACTTCGGTCCGCACGCGGCGGCGGTGCTGGCCCGGCAGGTGGTGCAGCCCTCGGTGGCGCTCGACGATCCCTACCGCAACCTCACGGCGCGGGAGCGCGAAGTGTTCCACCTGATCATCGAAGGCGCGACCACCAAGGAGATCGCGCGCAAGCTCGACATCGCGCCGCGCACCGCCGAGAACCACCGCAACCATGTGCTGGCCAAGCTCGACGCGCGCAACACCGCCGGACTGCTGCGCTACGCGGCCAAGGCCAAGCTGCTCGGTTGAGGGCCGCGATGGCAGGAGGTCAGGCCGCTGGCCGGTTCGCGGCACAGGCGGCAAGAAACCGCCGCGGCGCATCCTCGAATCCACCGTTCGACATGAACACGACATGGTCGCCCTCACGCGCGTCGGCAGCGAGGGTGGCGATCATCGTTTCGACATCGGGCACGGTGCGGGCGTCGCCGCGCACGGCGTCGACGACTTTCGCGGCGTCCCACGGCAGGTTCGGGCGATGCAGGAACACCGTGGCGTCGGCCGGGTCGAGCGAAGGCGCCAGCGCGTCGGCGTGCGCGCCGAGGCGCATCGAGTTGCTGCGTGGCTCGAGTGCGGCGATCACGCGTGCGCTGCCGACTTTCGCGCGCAGGCCGTCGAGCGTGCTGCGGATCGCCGTCGGGTGGTGGGCGAAGT
>DMHI01000263.1 GCA_003449515.1 Lysobacteraceae bacterium
ACGTGCAGATCACCGGCTTTGGCCAGGTGGCAGCCGGCACCGTCACCGACGGCAGCCGATTCGCGGGAACCGGCTACGACGAGGATCTGTCGTTCCGTGAGGAATCGCTGTTCGCCGTCCAGGTGCGCGGCGACCTCAATGAGCACTGGTCCGCAACCGCGCAGATCGTCGCGCGCGGCGCGGAAGACTTCGACCCGGAATTCGCCTGGGCCTTCGTCGGCTGGAACGGCGGCAACGGCTGGTCGGCGAAATTCGGTCGCCAGCGCATCCCGTTCTACCGCTACTCCGACTTCCTCGAGGTGGGCTTCGCGTTCCCGTGGGTGCGCGTACCGGGTGCCGTGTACAACCTCGACTTCAGCAACTACGACGGCGTCAGCGTGGGCTATTCCTTCGCCGCCGGCGACTGGTTCACCTCGGTGCAGGGCCTGGCCGGTAGCCTGCGCCGCGATGTGGTGTTCGGCAGCGGTCTCACCGCCGCCACCGAACTCGATGGCATTCTCGGCCTCGCCGCCGAGACCACCTACGCCGATTGGCTGACGCTTCGCGCCAGCTACTTCACGGCCGATGCGACGCTCGATATCCCGGGCCTCGCGCCGCTGTTCAGCGGTCTGCGCGCGAACGGCTTCGGCAATGTGGCCAGCCGTCTCGACTTCGATGCCGACAAGGCCAACTTCTGGGGCCTCGGTGCGGAAGTGAACCACGGCAATCTGCTGCTGATCGGCGAAGTGATCGGCGTCGAGGCCACTGACACCTTCCTCTCCGACCGCAGCGAGTGGTATGTCACTGGCGGCTATCGCTTCGGCAACTGGCTGCCCACCGTCACCTACGGCCGTCGCGATAACGACGCAAAGACCGATGTGATCGGTCTGCTGCCGGCGGTAGCGCCGTTGGCACCACTGCGTGCCGGCGTTACCCAGGTGGTGCTCGCGGAGGCTATCGACGACGAGTTCGTGAGCTTCGGCCTGCGCTGGGACATCGCCAACAACATCGCGGTGAAGGGCGACTACAGCATGTTCACCACCAACACCCCGGGCAGCGAAGACGCCGACCTGCTCTCGGCCGCGCTCGTGTTCACGTTCTGACCGGAGACCGACCCATGAAGCGCACTCTCCTCATCGCCGCTCTCGCTCTCGCCGCCGCTGCGCCCGCCTTCGCAGGCAAGGTGGTGGTTGCGGCCAATTCCCCGCAGGGCACCCTCGACAAGGCCGGCGTGCAGGCCATCTTCCTCGGTCGCACTGCAACCGTTGGCGGGCAGCCGGCCGTGGTGGTGTTCCAGAAGGGCCCGGTCCGCGCGCCATTCGAATCGGGCGTGGTCGGCCGCGCCGGCGCCCAGCTCGCCTCGCACTGGTCGCGACTGGTGTTCACCGGCCGCGCCAAGGCCCCTGAAGAGGTGGCCAACGACGCCGCCGTGAGGGCCAAGGTGGCCGCGACTCCCGGAGCCATCGGCTACATCAGCGACGACGCCGTCGACGCGACCGTCAAGGTGGTCTTCGACTTCTGATCACTCAGGGCCCGCCGAGGACGACAACGACGCCCGCGACAGCGGGCGTCGTTGTTTCCGCCGCGTGGTGACGGCAGTCTGCACCGATGGACCTCCTCCCCCTGCCCGCCGACGCGCCGCACCACCTGCTGCTGGGCTTCAGCGGCGGGCGCGACTCGAGCGTGCTGCTGCATCGGCTGGCCGGCTGGTGCGCAACCGCGGGCCGGCGACTGCGCGCGGTCCACGTCGATCACGGCTTGAACCCGGCATCCGGCGAGTGGGCGACGCATGGCGTTGCTGCCGCAAGGGCCCTCGGCGTCGAATGCGCCGTGCATCGAACCCGGGTGCAGCGCGCCGGCCGTGGCCTCGAAGATGCCGCACGCCGCGCGCGCTACGCCGCCTTCGCCGCCGAGCGTCGGGCCGACGAAACCCTGGTGCTCGGCCACCACCGTGACGACCAGATCGAGACTCTGCTGCTGGCCCTGTTGCGCGGCAGCGGCGAACGCGGACTGTCGGGCATGCGCGCGTTCACCGTCGACGCCCGTGGCCCGATCTGGCGTCCGCTGCTCGACGTGCCGGGCGAAACGATTGCGGCCTACGCACGCGCGCATGGCGTGCGCTGGATCGACGATCCGGCCAACGCCGACCTGCGCCTCGCGCGCAACGCGATCCGCCGCGAGGTGCTGCCGCTGCTGCGTCGCCACTGGCCGGCAGTGGACGCTGGTCTGGCACACAGTGCGCGCCACCTCGCCGAGGCCGACGCCCTGCTGCGCGACCAGGCCGCCCGCGACCTCGCCCCACTCCGCAGTACCGACGGATCGACGCTGGCGCTGCGGGGCCTGCATGCGCTGCCGTTGGAACGCGCACGCCGCGCGCTGTGCACTTGGGCGGAGAGCTTGGGGGCCACCCCGAGCCACGACGCCCTCATGCGGGTGTTCGGCGGCTGGCGGGATGCCGCACCCGGTCGCGCACTGCGCCACGCGCTGGGACCGCACTGGCTGCGCCAGTGGCAGGGGCGACTGTGGGTGACGCCGCGCGATCGTTCAGGGGCCGTCGCGCCCGCTGCTGTGTGGGACGGTCATGCCGCCCTCCCGCTGCCCGCTGGCGGAGTCCTGCGTCTGATCGGCGCGAGGGGCTTCGCGGCGCCGCTCCGCGTCGTTGGACGCCATGCGGCACCCGGTCGCTTCCGTGCCGCCGGTGATGCCCATTCGCGCCCGCTGCAGGCCGTCTTCGCCGCGCTCGACGTGCCACCGTGGGCGCGGGCCGGCGTGCCGCTGCTGGTCGACCCGAGCGGCGAGCTGGCGGCCATCAGCGATCTCGCCTACGGGACCACGCTCGGGGCCTGGCTGCGTCAACGCGGCGCGCGCCTGCTTTGGCAGCCGGGCATCGCCCGCGGGTAAACTGCCGCGCATGAGCACAACGCCAACACCACCGAAGGATTTCGAGCGCGCCCTCGATGAGCTCGAGGCGCTGGTGCAACGCCTGGAGGGCGGCGACCTCAGCCTCGAGGAATCGCTGGGTGCCTATGAGCGCGGGGTGGCCCTGTACCGCCAGTGCCAAGGCGCACTGGAACAGGCCGAGCTGCGCATCCGCCTGCTGGCCGATCCGGCTGATCCGTCCGGCGCACGCGATTTCAGGCCCGATGCGGAGTGAGCCCACGCTGGCGCAGTGGCGCACGCGCGTCGATGCCTTCCTTGCCGGGCGACTTGCTTCCGAGTCGGTAGCGCCGCGCAGGCTGCATGTGGCGATGCGCTATGCCGTGCTCGGCGAGGGCAAACGGCTGCGCCCGCTGCTGGTCTACGCCGCCGGCGCGGCGGTGGGCGCGCCGCTGTCGGGCGACAACGACGCGCTCGACCATGCCGCCGCTGCGATCGAGCTGATCCATGCCTACTCACTGGTGCACGACGATCTGCCGGCGATGGACGACGACGCCCTGCGCCGCGGCCGCCCCACGGTGCATGTCGCCTTCGATGAGGCCACGGCGATTCTCGTCGGCGACGCGCTGCAAAGCGCGGCATTCGATGTGCTGGGCGACGCGCCCGCCGCAGCGCCGCAGGTGCTCGCGGCGGTGCGCGAACTCGCCCGCGCTGCCGGCTCGCTCGGCATGTGCGGCGGGCAGGCGCTCGACATGACGATGACCGGTACCGCAGCCACGCTCGACGACGTCGCCGCGATGCATCGGCTGAAGACCGGCGCACTGATCGAAGCGGCCGTGGTGATGGGCGGGCTGCTGCGCGGTGCCTCTGCCGACGATCTCGCCATCCTGCGCCGGATCGGCGCACTGCTCGGCCTCGGCTTCCAGATCAAGGACGATCTGCTCGATGCCGAAGCCGATTCGACCACGCTCGGAAAAACCGCCGGCAAGGACGAGGCGCAGGGCAAGAGCACCTACGTGACCCTGCTCGGCCTCGACGGCGCGCGCGCGCGGCTCGACGCGGTCGCGGCGGAGCTGGATGCCGCGCTGGCGGCCTTCGCGGCCGGTCGCAGCGGGAACGCGGCCCACGCCGACCCCACCAACGACAACGGCCAGGCCCTTGCGGACCTGGCCGTCATGGCCGTGCGGCGTTCGCGCTGATTACTTGACCAGACGGAGCGCGAAGGGGTAGCGGTAGGCGACACCCTCGTTCGCCTTCATGGTGGCGATGATGGTCAGGATCAGCCAGACCAGGACGAAGGCGCCCACGGTCGGGAGAATGATGATCAAACCGATGCCGAGCGTGATCACGGCCAGCACGCCGAAGACCAGCGACATCACCAGCGCGATGATCGCGATCGTGATGTTGAAGTTGAGCGCCTCTTTCCCTTGATCGTCGACGAAGGGCATCGTCTCCTTCTTGATCAGCCAGATGACGAGCGGGCCGAGAAACGTGCCCCAGCCGCCAAACATACTGGTCAGCAGGCCACCCAGCAGGGCGGAAAGATGGGCGAACATCGCCCACTGGCGCTCCTCTGCGCTGATTCCGCCCGAAGGCGCGGGCGGCGGCGACAAGGTGTCGGACATGGCATTCCCCTGAGTGGTGTGGACGCGTGTCGCACTGTCGTGAATGCGTGAATCCGCGTCAAGGACGACGCTGCGGCGGCGCGATCAGGCCTCGCCCGCCGCACCACCCGCCACCGTCATCCGCC
>DMHI01000219.1 GCA_003449515.1 Lysobacteraceae bacterium
TGCTACGTCACCGTGGTGGTGCGCTCGCGGCTGGTGCAGACCGACCACAGCCTCGAGGAGGCGGCGATGGACCTCGGTGCACGGCCGTGGAAGGTGTTCTTCCTCGTCACCCTGCCGCTGATCTGGCCGGCGCTGCTGGCCGGCTGGCTGCTCGCCTTCACCCTGTCGCTCGACGACGTGGTGATCGCCAGCTTCACCTCGGGGCCCGGCTCGAGCACGCTGCCCGTGCTGATCCTGTCGAAGGTGCGCTTCGGCGTGACGCCGGAGATCAACGCGCTGGCCACCATCATCATCGTCGCCGTCTGCATCGGCATCAGCGTCGCCGGCTGGCTGATGTTCCGCCGGCAACGCGAGACGCACTGACGATCTCAGGCCTCGCCACCAAGAAAACCGCCCGACTGCTTGCGCCAGAGCTGCGCGTAGAGGCCACCGGCGGCCACCAGCTCGGCATGCGTGCCCTGCTCGACCACGCGACCCGCATCCATCACCACCAGCCGGTCCATGGCGGCGATGGTGGACAGTCGATGGGCGATGGCGATGACGGTCTTGCCCTGCATGAGCTGGGCGAGGTTCTCCTGGATCGCGCCCTCCACCTCGGAGTCGAGCGCCGAGGTGGCCTCGTCGAGCACCAGCACCGGCGCGTCCTTCAGCAGCATGCGGGCGATGGCGATGCGCTGGCGCTGGCCGCCGGAGAGCTTGACCCCGCGCTCGCCCACCTGCGCATCAAAGCCGCAACGACCTTCCGAGTCGACGAGCGCGGCGATGAAGCCCTCGGCATGGGCGCGGCGCGCGGCCTCGAGCATCTCGCCCTCGCTGGCATCGGGGCGGCCGTAGAGCAGGTTCTCGCGCACGCTCCGGTGCAGCAGCGAGGTGTCCTGCGTCACCACACCGATCTGCGCGCGCAGGCTGTCCTGCTGCACACTGGCGATATCGATGCCGTCGAGCGTGATGCGCCCGGATTCGACATCGTGGAAGCGCAGCAACAGGTTCACCAGCGTCGACTTGCCGGCACCCGAACGACCGACGATGCCGATCTTCTCACCGGCACGCACGACGAGGTCGAGGCGCTCGATCACCCCCGAGCCCTTGCCGTAATGGAAGCCCACGGCCTCGAAGCGGATTTCGCCACGCACCTTCGGCAGCACCGGCGCACCCGGGACATCCTCGACGGTCGGCGGCAGCGAGATCGAACCGATGCCGTCCTTCACCGTGCCGACGTTCTCGAACAGCGCCGACAGCTCCCACATCACCCACTGCGACATGCCCATCATGCGCAGCACCAGCGCCAGCGCCACAGCCACGTCGCCGGCGCTCGCCGCACCGGTGGACCACAGCCACAGGCCAAGGCCGGCCACCGAGGCCAGCAGCAGCATGTTCAGCGCGTCGTTGCTGATGTTGACCAGCGTGACGAGGCGCATCTGCCGGTGCACGGTGCCGAGGAAGCCGTCCATCGCATCGCGCGCATACGCCTGCTCGCGCAGCGAGTGCGAGAACAGCTTGACCGTGGCGATGTTGGTGTAGCTGTCGACCACGCGGCCGGTCATGCTCGAACGGGCGTCGGCCTGCGCGCTGCTGACCTCCTGCATGCGCGGCAGGAACCAGCGCATCAGCAGCGCGTAGCAGCCTGCCCAGCCGAGGAAGGGCAGCAGCAGGCGCCAGTCGGCCGAGGCGGCGATCAGCATCGCGCCGCCGATGTAGACCAGCACGTAGTTGCCGACATCGAGGATCTTGACGACGGTCTCGCGCACCGCCAGCGAGGTCTGCATCAGCTTGGTGGCGATGCGCCCGGCGAATTCGTCCTGGAAGTAGCGCATCGACTGCTTCAGCAGGTAGCGATGCACGCTCCAACGGATGCGCATCGGATAGTTGCCGAGCAGGGTCTGGTGCGTGCACAGCGACCACAGCAGGTTCAGCGCCGGCATCAGCACCAGCACCACGGCGGCCATGATCGCCAACCGTTCGCCCTCGGCGGCGAAGAACGCACCGGGCGCGTGCTGGCCCAGCGCATCGACCAGATGCCCCACCCACGCATAGAGCATGACTTCCAGCGCGGCAAGCGAAATGCTCAGCGCGCCCATCAGCAGCAGCCAGGGCGTCGCGCCGCGCGTGTAGTGCAGGCAGAAGGCGACCAGCGTGGTCGGTGGCTGGCCGGGCGTGGTGGACGGGAAAGGGTCGAGCCGGCGTTCAAACCAGCCCATCAGCATCGACAGCATTGTTGGCACCTGCGGGCGAAGCGGACTACGCGGGCCGCTTCGCGTCAAACGAAGGTGGGGCGTCCCGGCGCCGCTCGTAGACGTAGACGGTCGCGGGCGGCACGTTCCACCAGGTGAAGCTCGCACGGCGCGCGCTGAGCTGGAGTTCGTCGAGCACCTCGCGCGCCACCGGACTGGCCGGACCGTAGGTGAACTGCACGAACCGGCCGTCGGGCCGCAGGCAGGCGAAGGCCTCGCCGACGATATCGCGCTGCAGCGGCCGTGGCATCGAGAGGATGCCGAGACCGGAGACCACGGCATCGGCCGGGCCGGCATCGAGGAAACCGCTGTCGCGCGCCACGCGCTGCACGTCGGCGGCGTTGCCGAGGTGCAGACGGATGCCCGGGAAGCGCTGCTTCAGGGTCTGGTGCATCGCCTCGTTCAACTCGAACACCATCAGATCGGCGGGCGCGATGCCGTGGGCGAGGAGTTGCCCGGTGATCGCTCCGGTTCCACCCCCCAACTCGATCAGCCGCGTCGATGCCGGCGGCAGCGCATGGATCATCTGCCGCGCAAGCTGCCTGCTCGATGGCGACACGGCCGCCATGCCCAGCGGGTTCTTCAGCCATTGCTGGAAGAAGGCCCAGCGGGTCTGCCGGTCGGCGCTGGAAGGTGCACTCATGCGTGACTGGGGTCGTCGGATCATGGTTATCCAGCATGACATGCATCGCGCTCCGTGCGCATGACAATGGGGGCGATACCGTGGCGGGCCGCGATCAATCCCGTGGCCGGCCCCGGTGCAGCAGCCACGCGCGGTGGATGCGCGGGTTGCG
>DMHI01000213.1:0-187 GCA_003449515.1 Lysobacteraceae bacterium
CGAGGCCGCGCGCGATCGAGAAATTGATCGTGTAGTCGGCTTCCGGCACGCCGAGCGCCTTCACCAGCGCCAGCACCTCGCGCAGTTCGGCCACGCCCTGCTCCAGCATGGCGTTGCCGCCACCCAGCGCGTCGAGCTTGGCCAGCGCGTCGGCATGATTCGCCGAGCGCACCGAGACGAAGGCGAG
>DMHI01000213.1:575-1760 GCA_003449515.1 Lysobacteraceae bacterium
TCAGCGTGTCGCGCACGTGGTCGGCGCCGCGCTTGTCGATCTTGTCGACCTCTCTGAGCACCGACATCTGCAGCGCGCCATCGGCCACGCCAAGGCGCTCGAAGAAGCCGCGCATCAGCTTGCGGTTGTTCATCTGGATGGTGAACTTGCCGATGCCGAGCTCGGAGAACACGGCGTGGATCACCGCCGGCATTTCGGCGTCGAAGCGCACCGACAGCGCGTCCTTGCCGATCACGTCGATGTCGCACTGGTAGAACTCGCGGAAGCGGCCGCGCTGCTGGCGCTCGCCGCGGTACACGCGCTGCATCTGGTAGCGGCGGAAGGGAAAGGCCAGCTCGTGTTCGTGCTCGGCGACATAGCGCGCCAGCGGCACCGTCAGATCGAAGCGCAGTGCCAGCTCCGGCAGGCCGTCGTCTTTCTTTTCCAGCGCGCCGGTCGACTGCGCGAAATACACCTGCCGCTCGGTCTCGCCGCCGCTCTTGGTCAGCAGCACGTCGGTGAGTTCGAACACCGGCGTCTCCACCGGCAGGAAACCGAAGCGCTCGTAGTTGCGCCGGATCACGTCGAGCACGCGCTGGAAGGCGATCTGGTCGCGCGGCAGCAGTTCCAGGACGCCGGGCGGGGTGCGGGGCTTGATCACGCGGAAAACTCCGGGGGTTCTCGACAGCCGGCGATTGTCGCAAATCGACGTCGCTGCAGCGCGCGGCCGTCCGCTTCGGGCATCGCCGGCCTGTCGCGGCGTGCGCCGCACGGCTCGCGCCTCTTGCGGTGCGACGCGTAAACGCCTATTCTTTGCGGCTCCCGTCGGGGTGTAGCTCAGCCTGGTAGAGCGCTACGTTCGGGACGTAGAAGTCGCAGGTTCGAATCCTGTCTCCCCGACCAACAGTGCAAACGAAGCCCGCCGCGAGGCGGGCTTCGTGCTTTCCGCCGCGCCAGTCCGTGCGAGCCGGCATTGACCTCCGGCGGCGACCGCGATGAACTGCGCTGACTTCACGCGCGGGGAGACGCGTCGCGATGATCTGGTTGCTTGCGTTCGTCGCCGGTCTGTCCGGCGCCATCCTCGTCGATGACGCCAGTGCGCTGTTCGGCTTCGCACTCGCCTTTGCCGCCGCAACAGCGATCGGGCTGACGATGCGACAGTCCGCTCGCATCGATGAGCTCACGCGCGCCCTCACCACCCTGCAA
>DMHI01000213.1:2118-6833 GCA_003449515.1 Lysobacteraceae bacterium
CCACGCCACGCAGCCCGATCCGATACCCGAGGCGCACGAGTCATCGCCTGAGCCAGCACCGCGTCCGCTGGCGGTCACGACGGCGCCCGGCGTCGTCGAGCGTCTGCGCGATCGCGTTCGCGCGTTCTTCGTCGAAGGCAACGTGCCGGTGAAGCTGGGCCTGCTGGTCTCGCTGTTCGGCGTCGCCGCACTGGTGCGCTACGCCGCCGCGGCCGGCTGGCTCGAGGTGCCGGTGGCGCTCCGCTACGCCGGCATCGCGCTGGTGGCCATCGGGCTGCTGCTCTACGGACTTCGGCAGACGCCGCGGCGGCCCGCTTTCGGGCTCAGCCTGCAGGGTGGCGCGATCGGCATGCTGCTGCTGGTGGTGTTCGGCAGCTACCGGCTCTCGGCCCTGCTCCCCCCGGCGCTCGCCTTCGCCCTGGTGCTCGCGCTCGTCGCCGGGGCTGCGGTGCTGGCCCTGCGTCAGAACGCCGTCTGGTTGGCGGCGATCGGCTTTTTCGGCGGCTACCTCGCACCGCTGCTGCTCTCCACCGGAGGCGGCAACCACGTCGCGCTCTTCAGCTATTACGCGCTGCTCAACGGAGCGGTGTTCGCGATGGCCTGGTTCAGGCCCTGGCGCGCGCTGAACCTGATGGGCTTCGCCTTCACCTTCGGCGTCGGCGCGCTCTGGGGTGCCCGGTACTTCCGCCCGGAGCTGTTCGCGACCACCGAGCCCTTCCTCATCGCGTTCTTCCTGATGTACCTGACCATTCCCGTCGCCTACGCCCTCAAGGGCCGCGAGCCGGGCAGGGTCGATGCCACCCTGCTGTTCGGTACGCCGCTGCTCGCCTTTCCGATGCAGGTCGCGCTGCTCGATGGCGCGCGCATGCCGCTGGCCTTCTCGGCATTGGGTGTGGGTGCCATCTACTTGCTGCTCGCGCTGTGGGCGCGACGTGATGCCCGTCTGCGTGTCCTGGGGCAGAGCGCCGCCGCGATGGGCCTCGCCTTCGCCACGCTGGCGGTACCGCTGGCGCTGTCGGCGCGCTGGACATCGGCCACATGGGCACTGCAGGGCGTCGCACTGCTGTGGCTGGGTCAGGCGCAGCAGCGTCGCTGGCCGCAGGTGATGGGTGTCGCCCTGCAAGGCTTCGCCGGCATCGCCTACCTCGTGGCCTTCGACGGTGCGACCGATGCCCAGGCGCTCCTGAATCCCCACACGCTCAATCTCGTGCTGCTCGCGTCGGCTGCCGCTGGCTGCGCCTGGCTGCTCGATCGCCGCGACGCCCTGCGGAACTCGCCGGTCGCGGCCGTGCTGACCGCCCTCGCCCTGGCCTGGTGGTTCTGGGCCGGCCTGCGTGAGGTGGTCGGGCACGCGATGCGCCACGACATGCGCCTCGACATCGATCTGGGGCCGTCATGGCTGCTCTTTGTCGCGCTCAGTGCGCTGGTGGTGGTGGCGCTCCGGCGCGACGCGGCTTGGCGCAAACCGGCGTGGCTTGCAACGCTGGCACTGCTGACCGCGCCGATCGCCGTGGGCCTCGCCTTCCTCGTGGACCCGGCCTGGCTCGCGCAACCGCAAGGCCTCGCGCTGGCGGCGCTGGCGGCGGCGCTCGCCCTGCTGCTGCCCAGACTCCGCGGCCTGCGCTGGCGTCTGGCCAGCAGCCACATCGCCGGTCTGGCGGCGCTTTGCCTCGGCCTCGGCCTCGGCATCCGGCAGGGACTGGCCGTGCTGACCGAGGGCGGACTGGGCGAGGGCTGGCTGGCGGTGCTGCCCTGGCTGCCGCTCGCCCTGCTGACGGCCCTGCTCATCCGCCGTCCACAGCTTGCCGGCTGGCCGTTGGGTGAAGCCATCGAAGGGCACCGGGTGCTGGCGCTGGCCCTTGCCGGCAGCGTGCTCGGGTTGGTCTGGCTGGCCGGACTCGGCCTTGCCGGCAGCGCGTCGCCGCTGCCGTGGATTCCGCTGCTGAATCCACTGGAACTGTTCCAACTCGCCGGCCTGCTGGCCATCGCCCACTGGCGGCAGCGGCAGGCCGATGGCCTGATCCGCGCGCTCACCACCGCCGCGCTGGCTGTGGCGGCCTTTGCCGCCGGCACCATGGCGACCTTGCGCGCCGCCCATCACTGGGGCGAACGCGGGGCGGGCATGCCGGTGGATTGGTGGCTGGTGGCCAACGAGCCGGGCGCGCAGGCCGCGCTCAGCGTGGTCTGGGCGCTGGCCGGCATGGCCTGCTGGGTGCTCGGCTCGCGCCGCGGCAGCCGCACGCTGTGGGGCGGCGGTGCCGCGCTGCTGGGCCTGGTGCTGGTGAAACTGCTGCTGGTCGATCGCGCCAATCTGGGCGATCTGCTCGGCATCCTCTCCTTCCTCGCGGTCGGCGCGCTGCTGGTCATCGTCGGCCGGATCGCCCCGCGACCGCCCTCGCGCGCCGCCACACCTCACATCGGGACCCCGCCATGAGCCTGCCGCTGATCTTCGCCCTCGCCTTCCCGATCGACGCACCGGCGGGTGAGCCGGTGTTCGCTGTCGACATCCCCGAGGAGGCCTACGCCACGCTCGCGACCCCCGGACGCCACGACCTCGCCGTGGTCGACGCCGACGGCAAGCCGCAGCTCATCAGTTGGCAGCGCGCCCCGGAGACCGCCCCAGCGCCCGCGGCGCTCATCGTCCTGCCGCCACCGGTGCCGCTACCGCCGACGGCGCAGGGCGTCGACCCCGGCAGTCGGGTGGCCCTGCAGGTCGAACGCGACGCCGGCGGCAGCTTGCGCCGCGTCGAGGTCGAGGCGGGCACCAGCGTGCCGCCAGCGACCCGCAGCGCCCAGTCCGCGGGCCTGCTCGTCGACGCCGCGAAGGCGGCGGAATCCGGCTATGACGGCCTTCGCATCACCCCGGCCGAGGCCGGCGACCTCCGCACACGCATCGATGTCCGCGGCTCCGACGACCTCGCCACCTGGGTGATGCTGGCTGCCGACGCGCCGCTGCTGCGTGTCACGGAGGGCGGGCAAACCTTCTCGCGGCTCGATCTGCGGTTCACAACCGCCCACCATCGCTACCTGTGGATCGCTCCCGCCGACGCTGCGGCGCTCCCGGCGCTGACCAGCGTGGACGCCCTGCGGACCCCCGCCGCAGCGATCACCCCGCTGCGCGTTCTGCGCTTGCAACCGCGGCCGATCGACGCCTCGTCGACCCGCTTCGCCTACCCCGCACCCGGCCCGCTTCCGCTGGCCGCGGTGGGTGTGGTCGATGACGGTGGCAACGCGGTCCTCGCCTTCACCCTGCGCCACGACGACCCCAGCGCACCCGCGATCGCCCGTGGCAGCGCGTGGCAGTTCGATGTCGACGGTCGCGCACTGCGCTCGCCGCCCATCCCCGCGGCCGGCCTCGGCCTCGGCCCGCTCCACCTCGAGACCGCCACGCCGGCGCAGGCACCGCAGCTCGAGCTCCACTTCGCCGCCGACCGCCTGGTGGTGGTCGCCGCCGGGCGCCCGCCCTTCCGTCTGCTGGCCGGCAGCGCCCGCTATCGCGCCGACCCGATCCCGCTGGCCGATGCCCTGGCCGGCCTGCAGAGCGCCCGCGGGCCCGACTGGACGGCCCCGGTAGCGCGGGTAGGCGCGGCGGTTGAACTGGCCGGCCCGGCGGCCTTGCGCGCCGCACCGCGCGTCGACGCCGGCACCCTCGTGCTCTGGGGGGTGCTCGGCCTCGGGGCGGTGCTGGTGGGCGCGACGGCGTGGCGATTGCTGAATCGTTCACCTGCCCCGACGTGAACGTTTCACCGGCAACATTCACCCGCATCGTCCCGGCGCGTGCGAAGCTGGACGTATTGACAGCTTTTCACAGAGTGCTCGATCGATGGAACCGATCCAGACCGCTCCCTTCATCCCGCCGGTCGACGCGTTCGATATCTCTTCGCGTGGCCGGATCGCCGACTCCAGTGGCTGGCACGCCGCCGAGAAGCGGGTGAACACACTGGCCCTTCGCTGCTCCGATGACAGCCCACCTCCTCATCCGGTGTGGCCTTGGCTGCTGCAGCAGCTTGGCGCCGACCTGGCGCTGGCGAACCGTCGCGCCGCCGAGCTCAGGCCCACGATCGAAGCGGTCAACCGCGTGATCGAGGCGTTGAACACCCTGCCAGCGGATGCGAATTTCGCCGATCTCGAGCGCGCCGTTGGACTGCGTGAGCCGAGGACCTCGCTGGATCGCATCGGCGACGCGATGACCCGCGTGTTGCGCAGCCTCGAGGCGAGGCGCACCGACGCCAATCGCACCGGGTCGCGCTGAGCCCTCAGCCTTTCAGCGCATTCCAGCGCGCCGCCAGCACGCCGAGTTGCAGGTCGCCGGCCGCGCCCGGCGACAGCCGCGCCCGCAGGCTCGCGGCCGCGTCGCGATCGTGCCAATGCTGCGGGTTCGCCGCCGCCTTGTAGGCATCGCGGAACGGCAGGCCCTGCGCGGCGAGTTCCACCGCGAGATCGGTGGCATACATCGACGGCTCGATCGCCGCATGCATCCGCTCCGGCACCCACTCCACCTCCCGCAGCAGTTTCGGCAGCAGCCCGAGTGCGGCGAGGCCGCGGCCAAAGCCGTGCACGATCGCGCCCTTCGAGAACTGCAGGTCGCGGTGGTAGCCCGAGGGCAGCGACAGCAGCTGCTCGATCTCGATCTTCGCCGCCGCCACCGAGGCATACACGCCGCGCATCAGCTCGATGACGTCGGGGTTGCGCTTGTTCGGCATCAGCGAGCTGCC
>DMHI01000060.1:0-179 GCA_003449515.1 Lysobacteraceae bacterium
CCGTAGAGCACCTTGAGCGCGGCCGGGCTGATGTTCCGGCGCGAGATCGGGTGCGCCTCGCGCGGGATGGTCCGCAGGCCGCCCGCGGTCGGGGCGGTGGCCGTGGGCGCGTCGGCGGCGAGGGGATCGGTCATGGGTGACGGGGCTTTGAGAACGCGGAGCGAATCCGCTATGCTACC
>DMHI01000060.1:526-2501 GCA_003449515.1 Lysobacteraceae bacterium
GACTCGCAGGACGCGACCAACCAATGCTCCCTTCGTCTAGAGGCCTAGGACGTGGCCCTCTCAAGGCTAAAACACGGGTTCGAATCCCGTAGGGAGCGCCAATTCCGCACAACGCCCGGTCCGCCGGGCGTTGTCATTAGGGGCCTGTCGCCATGCCTTTCGTCGTCACCGAGAACTGCATCAAGTGCAAGTACACCGACTGCGTCGAGGTCTGCCCGGTCGATTGCTTCCACGAAGGCCCGAACTTCCTCGTCATCGATCCCGACGAGTGCATCGACTGCACGCTGTGCGAGCCGGAATGCCCGGCCAAGGCGATCTACCCGGAAGACGATGTTCCGGCCGGCCAGGAGCCGCTGATCGCACTGAACAAGGAACTCGCCGCGCAGTGGCCGGTGATCACCACGCGCAAGGACCCGCTGGCCGACGCCGCCGAGTGGGACGGCAAGCCGGGCAAGCTGCAACACCTGCAGCGCTGAACAGCGCCGCGCGCTCCGGCGCGGCGCTTGCCACCGGGGCTCAGCGCAGACGGGCCTGCAGCAGGCCGAGCAGTTCACCGGCGACGCCGCCGCTGATCGCGGTCCCGGTCGGGCTGATCGCGTCGATGCGCACGATCTCGCCCTGCGCGGCGATGCGCACGAGGAAACTTTCGCCCTTGAACGACACTTCATGGCTGCCGAGTGCCGCGACCGGCGTCGCGGTGACGCCCTCGATGCGGCCGAGCGCGAGTCCCACGCGGCGGAAGGCGCTCTCGGCGCTGTCGGTGATCTCGAACGATGTGGCCGGGCCAGCGGCCGGCGGCGGCGCTTCGCCCGGCGCGGTCGCCCCGGCCGGGGCCGGCGGGATCTGCAGCGCGGCGGCCGACGAGGGGAGCACGAGATCGGGTGGCACTTCGAGCGGTCGCGCCTCGCGGCTGTCGAGGTAGACCGGCTCGCTGCGGAACCAGCCGCAGCCGCTGAGCACGGTGCTGGCGGCAATCACGAGGGCGGCGGGCAGAGTGCGCGGGAGGACGCTGGAACGCATGGGAATCTCCGGGATGAAGAGCAGCGGGTGACGCATCAGGCCGCGCGGTGGGCGATTTGCGCGTCGGCTTCGGCGCGTGCGACAAGACCGAGCAGCGCATCGAGGCCCGTGGCCAGCGGCGCCTCCAGCGGCAGCAGCGGCAAGCGCAGGCCGACACCGGTTCCAAGCGCGCGCAGCGCGGCCTTGAGCGGAATCGGGTTGGGCGCGCAGCCGAGGAAATCGTAGAGCGCAGCGAGGTCGCGATCGCGGGCGCTGGCCGCCTCGAAGCGGCCGGCGCGGGCATCGGCGACGATCCTCGCGAAGGCGGCGGGAACAAGGTTCGAGGCCACCGAGATCACGCCAACCGCACCATGACGCATCGCCGTGACGAAGGTCGGATCGTCGCCGGAGAGCAGGGCGAAGCGGGGCGATGCCAGCGGTGCCAGTGCGCGCCAGCGATCGTCATCGCCGCGCGCCTCCTTGAGTCCGACGATCTGCGGGTGATCGACCAGCGCGGCGACGGTATCGGGTTGCAGGTCGACGCCGGTGCGCGGTGGCACGTTGTAGAGCAGCAGCGGCAGGCCGCCATCATCGGCCACGGCGCGGTAGTGGGCGATCAATCCGTCCTGTGTCGGCCTCACGTAGGGCGGCGTCACCACCAGTGCCGCCTGGGCGCCGCTGGCCGCTGCGCGACGGGTTTGGGCGACCGTCTTCGCGGTGTTCGAAAGCCCGGTACCGGCGATCACGCACAGGCGGCCGTCGGCCACCCGCAGCGCCTCGGCGATCAGCCGGGCGAACTCGTCGTCGTCGAGTGCCGCGGCCTCGCCGGTCGAGCCGGCCACGACCACGGCCGACGTACCGGCGTTGGCCTGCGCCTCGATGAGACGCGCCCATGCCGCCATGTCGATCGCGCCGTGGGCGTCGAACGGAGTCGCGAGCGCGGTGATGCTGCCTTCGAAACGCAAAGCCTGACCTG
>DMHI01000060.1:2908-3194 GCA_003449515.1 Lysobacteraceae bacterium
CCGCAATGAGTGACCCCACGCCCCGCCCGCCGGCGACCGAGAATCTGCTGCTGATCAGCGCGTACTCGACGCACCCGGACTCCCCGCTGCTCGCCGTCAGCCGTCGCATCGCCGATTCCGGCTGCAACCTCGCCGATGCCCGCCTCTCCACCGTGGGGCGCGATGTCTCTGTCACCGCGCTGGCCACCGGCTCGTGGGACGCCGTCGCCAAGCTCGAAGCGATGCTCGGCCGCATGGAGCGCGACGACGGCATGAAGATCCACTGGTACCGCACCGGCCCGAAGCC
>DMHI01000060.1:3583-4404 GCA_003449515.1 Lysobacteraceae bacterium
CCCGGCATCCTCTACCAGCTCGCCGACTTCTTCGACCGCCAGGGCATCACGGTCGAGAACCTGCAGTGCTCGCGCTACCGCGCCATGCAGACCGGCGCCGACATGTTCTCGGCCCATGTCACCATCGGCGTGCCGGCCAGCATGCACATCGCGGCGCTGCGCGACGACTTCCTCGCCTTCTGCGACGACCTGAACCTCGACGCCATCATGGACCCGATGAAGTTCTGAGCCACCGATGACCCCATGCTTCGACTGATCCGCCGCCGCGCCGCGTGACCCGCGCACGCCGACACCGAGCCGCCATGACGCACCCGCGTGATGGCGGCTTTTTCTTTGCCGCATCCCCGCCCCGCCACGAGGAGCTTCCATGACGCAGAGCAAGCGCATCTACGTGCTCGACACCAATGTGCTGATGCACGACCCGACGGCGCTGTTCAAGTTCGAGGAGCACGACGTGTTCCTGCCGATGATGGTGCTGGAGGAGCTCGACAACAACAAGAAAGGCCAGACCGAATCGGCCCGCAACGCGCGCCAGGTCAGCCGTTTCCTCAACGAGCTGGTGGTAGCGCACGGCAACCGCAGCATCGAGGGCGGGGTTTCGCTGCTGCGTCCGAACGAACTGCAACTGCGCGATACCGGCAGGCTCGGCCGCCTGCTTTTCCAGACCAAGCCGACCGACATCAGCAAGGGCTTCGGCACGGTGCTGCCGGACAACCAGATCCTCGGCTCGATCCTCGCACTGCGCGTCGAGAACCCGGCCACGCCGGTGGTGCTGGTGTCGAAGGACATCAACCTGCGGATCAAGGCCAGCATCGTCGGCG
>DMHI01000187.1:0-343 GCA_003449515.1 Lysobacteraceae bacterium
GGTCGCCGGTCGCGCCGCTGCCGCTGCCCCTCGCGCTGCCGGACCCGCCGGCGGCACCGGCAGTTCGCCGGGGCTTGGCGTGGGCACCGGCGCGGGCTGCGTGCCGCGCCACGCGGTCATCTGCTCGCGCACCCGCGCCTCCGCCTCGACGCGGTCCATGTCCGCGGCCTCGGTGGCGGTGGGAATGCGCAGCACCGCGCCCTTGCGCAGCAGGTTGATGTTCTCGCGCAGGAAGGCATCAGGATTGGCGCGTTGGATCGCCAGCATCATCTGCGCCACGGTAGCGCCCTGCCGGTTCTCCGACGCGATGCGCCAGAGCGTCTCGCCCTCGGCGACCGCGCGC
>DMHI01000187.1:713-912 GCA_003449515.1 Lysobacteraceae bacterium
GGGCGGGCGGAGCGGCAGGTTCAGGCGCTGGCGCCGAGGGGATGGGCGGCGGCAGCGGTGCTGGCGAACGCGGTGCGGGCGCGGCGGCGACCGGGGGCGGCGTCGCGGCAACCGGCGCGGGCTCCGGCACCACCGGGATCGATGCCGGGGGCGCGTCGGGTAGCGGCTCGGCCGGCGCAGCGGCCGGGGCCGCCGCGGG
>DMHI01000187.1:1283-3896 GCA_003449515.1 Lysobacteraceae bacterium
CGGGCGGCGGCACCGACACCGCCGCGACCGTGGGAGCGCGCATCGGCGTGACCGTGGCGGCGGCGATGTGCGGCGGATCGATCAGCGCCGTGAACTCGCGCACCACGCTGCCGCGCCCCCAATCGGCTTCGAGCAGGAAGGCGACGAAGGGATCGCTGACGCGGTTGGAGGTGGTGACCCGCACCACCGGCTCACCGCGGGCGTTGCGGCCCACACTGAACTGGAGGTTGGCGGTGGCCCCGGCGGGTCGGGGCAGACCCACGCGATCAAACGCCTCGGGCGAGGCCATGCGAACGCTCAGGTTGTCGAGATCCCCCGGCGCGACACCGAGCAGGGGAATCTCGGCCACCAGCGGCTGGTTGAGCTGCGACTTCACCTCGAGCGGCCCGAGCCCGAGCGCGTTGACGTGTCCGGCCGCGAGCGCCACCGCAAGCGCCAGCGGGACGAGCTTCGCCGTGCGCTTGATTCCCATCTTCCCCATGCCGTTCTCCTGGACGCGGCCGGCGGGCACCGACCGATCGTCAACTCTTGAAAATTTCCGCCACAGTAAGCCGAACCACGCCGATCCGCCAAGGACGGCCCGCTCAGCCCCGCTTCGCCGCCAGCAGCTCGGCGACCTGCACGGCGTTCAGCGCCGCGCCCTTGCGGATATTGTCGGCCACGATCCACAGCGACAGGCCACGCGGGTGCGAGATGTCCTCGCGGATGCGGCCAACAAAGACCGGGTCGCTGCCCGAGGCGTGCGTCACCGGCGTCGGCCATTCGCCGGCAGCGGGGTTGTCCACCACTTCGACACCGGGGGCCTTCTCCAGCAGCGCGCGCGCCTCGGCGGCGGTGATCTTGTCGCGGGTCTCGAGGTGCACGGCCTCGGAATGACCGAAGAACACCGGCACGCGCACCGCCGTCGGGTTCACCTGGATGCTGGCATCGCCGAGGATCTTGCGGGTCTCGTGGACCAGCTTCATCTCCTCCTTGGTGTAGCCGTTGTCGGTGAACGCATCGATCTGCGGGATCAGGTTGTAGGCGATCTGCACCGGGAAGCGCGTCGGGTTCGGGTCTTCGAAGCGCAGCAGCGCGGCGGTCTGGCGGCCCAGCTCCTCCGGGCCCGAGCGGCCGGCACCGGAGGTCGACTGGTAGGTGGCGACGTTGATGCGGGTGATGCCGACGGCATCAAAGATCGGCTTCAGCGCGACCACCATCTGCATGGTCGAGCAGTTCGGATTGGCGACGATACCGCGCGGGATCGACTCCAGCGCCTCCGGGTTCACTTCGCTCACGACCAGCGGCACGTCGGCATCCATGCGGAAGGCCGAGCTGTTGTCGATGACGATGGCACCGGCCGCGGCGAACTTCGGCGCGTACTCGCGCGAGATGTCCCCGCCGGCCGAGAACAGCGCGAAATCCACACCGGTCGGGTCGAAGGTGTCGAGGTTCTGCACGGAAAGCTTGTGGTGGCCGAAATCGACCTTGCTGCCGGCGGAGCGCTCGCTGGCCAGCGCGATGACTTCGCTGGCCGGGAACTTCCGCTCGGCGAGGATGGAGAGCATGGTTTCACCGACGGCACCGGTGGCACCGACGACGGCGATCTTGAAGCGGTTCGACATGGAAGGTCCTTTCTGAGTGTGTGGGCGTGGGACGATGCGGAACGGGGCGTCAGGCGCCCTCGCGTTTTCGCTCGCCCGGCACGCGCGGCGCGACCTCGCCAACGTCGCCGCACTGGGCGCGATGGCGCAGGGCCTGATCCATCAGCACGAGGGCCATCATGGCCTCGCAGATCGGCGGCGCGCGCAGGCCCACGCAGGGATCGTGGCGGCCGGTGGTGATGACCTCGACGGCATTGCCGTGCACGTCCACCGTCGGACCCGGCAGGCGCAGGCTGGAGGTGGGCTTGAAGGCGATCTCGCAGGTGACCGGCTGGCCGCTGCTGATGCCGCCCAGCACGCCGCCGGCGTGGTTGCTGGCAAAACCGTCCGGGTGGATCAGGTCGCGGTGTTCGGTGCCGAGCTGGCCCACGCTGGCGAAACCGGCGCCGATCTCCACGCCCTTGACCGCGTTGATCGACATCATTGCGTGCGCGAGCTCGCCGTCGAGCTTGCCGTAGATCGGCTCGCCCCAACCCGGCGGCACCCCGTGGGCTTCGACACGCACCCGCGCACCGACCGAATTACCGGACTTGCGCAGCGCGTCCATGAAGGCTTCCAGCTCGGGCACCTGGGCGGCGTCCGGCCAGAAGAACTGGCTGTCCTCGACGGCGGTCCAGTCCCAGCCGTTCGGAGTGAGGGTGTGGATCTGCGAGACGCAGGCGCGCACCGTCACGCCGTAGCGTTCGCTGAGCCACTTCTTGGCGATGACGCCGGCGGCGACACGCATGGTCGTCTCGCGCGCCGAGCTGCGGCCGCCGCCGCGCGGGTCGCGGAGGCCGTACTTCTGCCAGTAGGCGTAGTCGGCGTGGCCCGGGCGGAACTGCTCGCTGATCTTGGCGTAGTCCTTGGACTTCGCATCGGTATTCCGGATCAGCAGGCCGATCGGCGTGCCGGTGGTGCGGCCTTCAAACACCCCGGAGAGGATCTCGACCTCGTCAGCCTCATGGCGCTGCGAGGTGTGGCGCGAGCG
>DMHI01000209.1:0-3504 GCA_003449515.1 Lysobacteraceae bacterium
TCGTAGGCGGCGCGGGCGAGGCCCACGGCCTGCGAGGCGATGCCGATGCGGCCGGCATCCAGCACGCCCATCGCGATCTTGAAGCCCTCGCCTTCCGCGCCGACGACTTCATCCGCCGTGGCGATGTAGTCCTGGAACTCGATCTCGCAGGTCGCCGAGGCGCGGATGCCCAGCTTCGGCTCGGTCTTGCCGCGAAAGAAGCCCGGCTTCGCGGTGTCGACCATGAACGCGGTGATGCCCTTGGCGCCCTTCGACGGGTCGGTCATGGCGAACAGGATGATGTACTTCGCGACCGGGCCGGAGGTGATCCAGCTCTTCTTGCCGTTGATGACGTAGGTGCCATCGGCCTGCTTGACCGCACGGCAGCGCATCGCCGTGGCATCCGAGCCGGACTGCGGCTCGGTCAGCGCGAAGGCGCCGATCTCGCGGCCCTCGGCGATCGCGCGGACGTAGAGCTGCTTCTGCGCCTCGGTGCCGAACTTCAGGATGCCGTTGCAGAACAGCGAGTTGTTCACCGAGACGATGGTGCTGTGCGCGCAGTCGGCCGCGGCGATCTCGATCATCGCCAGCACATAGCTGATCGGGTCCATGCCGGCGCCGCCGTACTCGGTGGGCACTTCGATGCCCATCAGGCCGTTCTCGCCGAGGATGCGGATGTTCTCGAGCGGGAATTCGCCGGTCTGGTCGTGGTGCTCGGCGGCGGGCGCGATCTTCTCCTGCGCGATGCGGCGGGCCACGTCCTGGATCATCAACTGCTCTTCAGTGAATCCGAAATCCACGTCACACCCCGGTCGTCTAAGCGAAGACCGCGAGTGTAACCGCTCGCCCATACCCCACGGCATGGTGCCGGGGTGAAGACCGGCCCTCGACCCGCCTTGACCGCATCCGGAGCGGCCTCCAGACTGTTTCATCGCTGGATTCGGATGCAAAGATAAATCATGGACCTGCAAGCCTGGTCGGACTGCCTGAAGGTGCTCGCCGACCCGACGCGCGTGCGCCTGCTCGCCCTCGTCGAGCGCGAAGAGCTGACCGTCGCCGAACTCGCGACGATCACGCACCTGGCGCAGCCGCGCGTCTCGACGCACCTCGCCAAGCTGCGTGAGGCCGCGCTCGTCGTCGACCGGCGCTCCGGCGTGTCGGCGTACTACCGCTTCAACGATTCGCTCGAGCCCGCCGAGGCGGCGCTGTGGCGCACGCTGCGCGACGGGGCGAACGACCCGCTGCTGCGGCAAGACGCCGAGCGGCTGCCGACCGTGCTCGCGGCGCGCGCCTCCGACCAGAACTGGGCCGATTCGGTGGCCGGCGACATGGAGCGCCACTACTCCCCGGGCCGCACGTGGGAAGCGCTGGCCCGCAGCGCCCTGCCCCTCGTCGAGCCGCTCGACGTGCTCGACATCGCGTCGGGCGATGGGCTGATGGCCGAAATGCTGGCGCCGCACGCGCGCCGCTACCTGTGCATCGACGCCAGTCCGAAAGTGATCGCCGCCGCGCGCGAGCGCCTCTCGAAGTACGCGCACGTCGAGCTGCGCGAGGGCGACATGCACGCCATCGAATGCGCCGATGCGGCTTTCGACCTCGTGCTTCTGATGCACGCGCTGACCTACGCCGAGAAGCCGGCCAAGGCGCTCGCCGAAGCGGCGCGCGCGCTGCGTCCCGGCGGACGCCTGCTGGCCACGTGCCTCGCCAAGCACGAGCACAAGGCGGCGGTGGAACCGTATGGGCACTTGAACCTCGGCTTCACCGAGAAAGAGCTGCGCAAACTGGCCGAGAAGGCTGGCCTCGAGGTGCGGGTCTGCGAAGTGGTCGCGAAGGAGAAGCGCCCGCCGCACTTCGAGGTGATCAGCCTGATTGCCCACAAACCGGGCACGAGCACGGAGCGCAAGCGCGCATGAGTGCACTGCCCTGGAAGCACCCGGCGCGGGTGCAGCAGCTGCTGGACGCGATGGCCACGCGCATCCTCGTGCTCGATGGCGCGATGGGCACGATGGTGCAGAAGCATTCGCTCGAAGAGGCCGACTATCGAGGCGAGCGCTTCAAGCATGGATTCGACGGGCTGCAGTTCGCGCCGAAGACCTCAGTCGCCGCGAACGCCGTGAGTGGCAGCAGCGCGTCGATCCCCAGCGGCCACGAGCGTGCGCCGCTTTCGTCGGACCATGCCCACGGGGAGGGCTGCGGCTGCGGCAGCGACCTGAAGGGCAACAACGACCTACTGGTGCTGACGAAGCCGGAGGTCATCGGCGGCATCCATCGCGCCTACCTCGAGGCCGGCGCCGACCTGATCGAAACCAACACCTTCAACGGCACGCGCGTCGCGCAGGGCGACTACCGGCTTGAGCACCTCGTGCCGGAGCTCAACCGCGAGGCCGCGAAGCTCGCCAAGGCCGCGTGTACCGAGTTCGAGGCGCGTGACCCAGCGAAGCCGCGCTTCGTCGTCGGCGTGCTCGGTCCGACGCCGCGCACGGCGTCGATCTCGCCCGACGTCAACGACCCGGCCTTCCGCAACATCGATTTCGACACCCTGGTGGCGCAGTACCGCGAGGCGGCCGAAGCGCTCGCCGAAGGCGGCGCCGACATCCTGATGGTGGAGACCATCTTCGACACGCTGAACGCCAAGGCCGCGGTGTTCGCGCTGGAATCGATGTTCGCCGATCACGGCGCGCGCTGGCCGGTGATGATTTCCGGCACCATCACCGACCGATCGGGTCGCACGCTCTCGGGCCAGACGGCCGAGGCCTTCTGGTACTCGCTGCGCCACGCGCGCCCGCTCTCGATCGGCCTCAACTGCGCGCTGGGTGCGCGTGACCTGCGCGCCCACATCGACGTGCTGTCCTCGGTGGCCGAGTGCGCGATCAGCTGCCACCCGAACGCCGGCCTGCCGAATGCGTTTGGCGGCTACGACGAGCAGCCGGCCGAGACCTCCGGCGTGCTGCGCGAGTTCGCTGAAAGCGGCCTGCTGAACATCGTCGGCGGCTGCTGCGGCACCACGCCCGAGCACATCGCCGCGATCACCCGGGCCGTCACCGGCCTGCCGCCGCGCGCCCTGCCCACTCCCGCGCCGCACATGCGGCTTTCGGGTTTGGAGCCGTCGGTCATCACGCCCGAGAGCAACTTCGTCAACGTCGGCGAGCGCACCAATGTCACCGGCTCGGCGCAGTTCAAGAAGCTCATTCTCGAAGGACGCTTCGACGAGGCGCTGGTGGTCGCGCGACAGCAGGTGGACAACGGCGCGCAGGTCATCGACATCAACATGGACGAGGGCATGCTCGATGCCGAGGCGGCGATGGGTCGTTTCCTTCGCCTGATCGCCGGCGAGCCGGACATCGCCCGCGTGCCGGTGATGATCGACTCCTCCAAGTGGAGCGTCATCGAGGAAGGCCTCAAGAACGTCCAGGGCAAGCCGATCGTCAACTCGATCTCGCTCAAAGAGGGCGTCGAATCTTTCCTTCATCAAGCAGAACTTCTGCGCCGCTACGGTGCCGCGGTGGTGGTGATGGCCTTCGACGA
>DMHI01000209.1:3849-3980 GCA_003449515.1 Lysobacteraceae bacterium
CAGGGCCAGGCCGACACTATCGAGCGCAAGGTCGAGATCTGCTCGCGCGCCTACCGGCTGCTGACAGAGACCGCCGGCATCGCGCCGGAAGACATCATCTTCGACCCCAACATCTTCGCCATCGCCACCGG
>DMHI01000089.1:0-3811 GCA_003449515.1 Lysobacteraceae bacterium
TGAACTTCGCCCCCGCGCCCGCCATTTCGTCGACAGCGCGCAGGTGGCCAGCGGACAGCACGCGCCATCGCCATGGCGCGAGGCTCTTGCGGGCTGCCTCGACGCCTTCGTGACCGCCATCGAGGGTGGCATCGAGGCCGAAGGTGATCCCGCCACCACGGTCATCCTGTTCCGCAGGCTTCGCTACCGGATTGACGCATCACGAACCGCCTACACGCTCGAAGTCGTCCCCACCGGTGAAGCCATCGCGTCGTTCGACGTGGGGTCGCCGATGCGCACCTTCGGTTGGGTCAAAGCCATGAAACTCGCCGATGCGCTGCGGCCGTCCGACCGGCCGGCGGATGACTGGATCGATGATCGCCTGACGCGCTTCGCAAGGCGCCATATCGATGGCATCGCGCTCCGCCGCCATCTCGTTGCGATACTCGCCCCTTGCCCCGTTGCCCTCCTTCGCGCACGACGCACGGCTGCCGCGCACCCCAGCCGTTCCGACTGCCCGGCGGCCTGGCTGCAGGGCTGTACGCGGAATGCCGATCTGCTCGACGAGATCCAACGGATCGCGCCCGGCGTTCTCCCCCTGGTGGGTCGACATCACGACATGGTCGCCAAGCCCCTTCATCGGGCGATTCTGCGTGAGGTGCGAGCGACCGTGCTGCGCAACGGCGCGATCCCCACCGACTGGGCCCGGGCGGTGACGTCCAATGCCCGGCCACTTTGGGCCTGCATGCGCAAGGGAGAGGTGTTGCCATGGATCGACGCCGTGGAGTATTTCGGCTCGTGGTGCCGTGTGCATCGCGATCTGCCGCCGCAGGTTCAACTCCCCCGATCGATGTGGCTGACCGTTCTCCGGCCCAACGGTGAAGGGGTTACTGACGCGCTGACGCCGCCGCGGTACTGGAAGGTGGCACCGCGCTTCGTCCGCAGTGCCATCGCCGCCTCCCTCGAGGCCAGGGCGCGAGGCCACCACGAGGCCTTTCTGGTGGATTGGGCGCACGTCGTCCGCTGGCTGGCCGACTTCATGCGCCGCGGCATCGGCACGCCTCCACGTTCGTTCAAAAGTGCGTTGCGGCGCGCTCGAAGCGACGAGCGCCGCGCACGCGCGGCAGCGATGTCGACGCAATGCGTGTTCCCGGCGTTCAACCTGTCGCGCTGGGTGCACGGCGATTGGATGGCCGTGGATCTCGCTTCGACCACCGCGCTCGTCGATCACGCCCTTCGGCAGGCGCATTGCGGCGAGACCCTGGTCGAGTCCTGCGTGATGGGGAAACTGCGCATCTTCGCCGTCGAGGCGATCACGACGGGGGAGACCATCGGAACCGTGGCGCTCGAGCGGTGGGGCGACGGCTGGCGTCCCTCCAACGCCAAGCACTTCGCCAATCGTCCGCCGATTCCGAAGCTGGTCGATTTCGCTTTCCGCTTGGCAAGCGCGATCGAGAACGCAGAAGGGAGGGCCGGCGTTTTCACCACGGCGAATCGGCGCGCGTTCGTGATCCGCACCCTCTCGGGATAGGGCAATCGGCGGCCAGCGGCGCGATCGACCTCGAGGAGCGCCCTTACTCGCCCGGAGAGAATCGGACGGATGCCTGGCGTCCCCGATCTGCCCCGGGGGGGAATGGCGCGCCTGGAGGGATTCGAACCCCCGAGCAACGGCTTCGGAATCCCGAGCGGCACTCGGGCAGTCGCTACCGACCGCCCGTTAGCGAGTGCTGTCAGTCTGGTGCGCAGCCGCGTAGCTCGCCCAGCGGCGTCACCGCGTCGTCGTTCGCGGCCCACACTCCGGGCACACCCCGAGCAAAGCGGACATCGATGGCAATGCGCGAAACGCGTCCGCTGGCGATCTCGCGCTCCAACGAGCCAACCGCGTGGCGTGACGGATCGCCCGGGCGCACGCACAGTGGGCATGCGCCCTCCAGCTGTTCCAGCCCAATCAACTGCCGCGCCGCACCAATGCTCCGACGCTCCGCGACGAGGCTGCGCGGGACACCGCGACCGTCATAGACGAAAGCCATGTAGAACTCGTAGTTCGGGAACAGGTGCGCGGTGTAGCCGCTGCCGGCGCGGCGCGGATCGAACCAGTGGCCGCTGGCATCGATGGGCGCACCGCCCACGGTCGGGCAGCCGCCGCCGAAGTCGACGAAGGCTTCGCTGCCGGTCTCGCCATCGAGCGTGTAGCTGAAGGCGAAGCGACCGCGGTCGACCGGTGTCACCGTGGCCTCGCCGATGGCAGTGAGCTGGTTGCGCGCACCGTCCCAGGCGCTACGGAAGATGCGACTGCGCCACACGCCGCTGGCACCCGGCGCCGCTGCCTGCAGGTAGTACCAGGTCGGCGAACCGTCCTGCTTGAACGTATACCAGAGCGCCGCCCACTCGCTGCCAGCCGGATAGACGAACAGTCCGCTACCACTGCGCGCCGGATTGAAGAATCCGCCCGGGCGAAGGCTCGGGCCGCGGCCCTCGAGGGTCGCCGTGACCACGAGATCGGCATTGGACGCGATCGGGTTGTTCGACGGCGTCACGTACCAGCGGCCTGGGGCCGGGTCGGCGATGACGATGCGCTCGTTGCCGCCGCGCAGCGTGGAGCGGGCATCGGCCTGCGCGCGGGGCGGTGCCGGTGCGATCGACGGCACGGCACCAACCGAACCGACAAAGGGCACGCGCGCCACGGCCAAGTCGATCTCACCGGCGCTGGACGTGGTGACCTCAAGACGCGTCGCGCCGGCCGGAACGTCGATGAAGAGCCGCTCGTGCGCCTGGCCCGGCACCAGCGCCAGCGCGTGCGGCACACCACTGGCCAGCGCGAAGGCCGTGGGCTCGCCGCTAGTGCGGTCGATTCGCACCGGCAGCCAGCCCAGCGAGACGTCGGCCTGCGAGCGCATCTCCAACCAGCCACCGCGGCTCTGGCCAGGCAGGAAATCCGGCTGATCCCAAACGAAGCGAACGGTGAACACGCCACTCGCCTCGACCTGTCCGGGCCCGGTAGCCACCAGGCTACGCTGCGCGGCAGGACGATCCAGCGGGGTTTCGAACAGGTCGATCGCGAACCCGTTGCCGCCGTTCGACCGGACCAGCACCCAGTACGCGACGGTGCCGCTGGCCGGCGCCGAGAGGGCGAGATCGCAGCGCTCGCCACCGCCCGCGCTGGACGACGCGCAGGCGAGTTCAGCCGGATCGGCCGCGCCGTTACCGTTGTGGTCGATGCCAAGGAACAGGTCGATGTCGTTACCCGCCGCGTCGGCCAGCACGCGCCAATCGCGACCCGCCGGGCCACCCTCGAGGCTGCGCACGCGAACAGCGATCGAGCCGCCGGCCCACGGCGCACCGGCAGGGGCCAGGGCGGCGGCTGTCCCGCTCCAGCGCTCCGGCCTGACCAGCCCGTGCGCGATGAACCGCGCGGCCGGCAGCGCGGGCAGCGCGTCGAATCGCTCGTCGCGGAAGCCGCGCTCGGCGCTGGTCGACCACTGCAGGGCGGCGACGGCCTTCGGGCGGATGTCGATGCCGACATCGGCCTCGACGCAGGGCTGCGGGAGCGTGAAGCACACGCGGTAGCGCAGCGCGTCGGCGCCGCTCGCACCGGCGTTGGCCGCATAGCGCAGTACCGGCGTCTCGCCCGGACGCAGCACAACCGAGGCCGTTCCGCGCGACGGGGCCCGCACGATCGACAGCGTGAGCCCCGGACGCAGCACGGCGTCAATCGAGTCGTTGGCCAGCACGTCGATCTCGACCGGTGCCACTGCCACCAGCGCGCGATCGGGACGCAACACGGGCACAGCGAATGCCGCCCGCGGCGTCACGCTGTTGCTCGGCGCCGACG
>DMHI01000089.1:4140-4346 GCA_003449515.1 Lysobacteraceae bacterium
GCCGACGGTGCGCCCGTTCCGGCGCTGTTCGTCGCGGTGACGGTGAACGTGTACGACACGCCGTTGCTCAGGCCGGTCACGACGATCGGACTGACCGCCCCGGTGCCGGTGAGGCCCCCCGGATTCGACGTGACGGTGTAGCCCGTGATCGCCGCACCGCTGCTGCTGGCCCACGCGGTGAACGCCACCGTGGCCTGCGCAGGCCC
>DMHI01000160.1 GCA_003449515.1 Lysobacteraceae bacterium
GCGCGGTTCTCGCTGTTGCCCGGCACCTGCATCAGCTGCAGATAGTCGACGACGACGAGGCCCAAGTCGTGCTCGCGCTTGAGCCGCCGCGCCTTCGACAGCAGCTTGGCCGGCGACAGCGCCGGCTCGTCGTCGATGAAGATCTTCGACTCCGAGAGCATCTTCATCGCCATCGTCACGCGCGACCAGTCCTCGTCCTCGAGCTGGCCGGTCTTCAAGCGGCCGGCGTTGATGCGGCCGATCGACGAGATCAGACGGAAGGCGAGCTGGCTCGCCGACATTTCCATCGAGAAGATCACCACGGCCTTCTTCGACTTCAGCGCGGCGTACTCGGCCATGTTCAGCGCCAGCGTGGTCTTGCCCATCGCCGGTCGCGCGGCGAGCACGATCAGGTCGGAGGGCTGCAGGCCGGCGGTCATCTCGTCGAAGTCGTGGAAACCGGTCGGCAGGCCGGTGACGGTGCCGGCCGACTCGTAGCGCGTCTGCAATATCTCGAAGGCCTCCTTCATCGCGTCCTTCAGCGAGACCATGTCCTTGCGGCCGCTGCGGTTCTGGTCGGCGATCCTGAAGACGCGCTGCTCGGCCTCGGCCAGCAGGTCGGGCGTCTCGCGCGCGCCCGGCGCGAAGCCGTCCTCGGCGATCTGGGTACCCACTTCGATCAGGCTGCGCAGCACCGACTTGTCGCGGACGATCTCGGCGTAGGCGCGGATGTTCGCGGCCGACGGCGTGGTTTGCGCGAGTTCAACAAGATACGGCGTGCCGCCGACCTGGTCGGCCAGCGCGTGCGCCTCGAACCAGTCGCCCAGCGTCACCGCGTCGTAGGGCTTGCTCTTCTCCGAGAGCTCGGAGATCGCCTTGAAGATCAGCTGGTGGTCGCGGCGATAGAAGTCGGTGTACGACAGCAGGTCGAGGATCTTCTCGAGCGCATACGGGTCGAGCATCAGCCCGCCCAGCACGGCCTGCTCGGCGTCGATCGAGTGGGGTGGCACGCGCAGGGCTTCAACGCGCGGATCGATCGAGGCTCGGGAAGGGAATCGTGCGGCCATCTCGGGTGTCGTGTGGTGCGTCCCAGCGGTCGTGCAGCGTAGGCGCGATGGCGTGGCCGGCGTTAGGCATAAGCCTGTGGACAAGCGGTGGGAATCGTCGGCGTCCGCGGTCTCACCGCTTGCGACGACTGAGGAATACGGACGCGATCAGCCGTTGTCGGCACCCAAAGAAAACCAGCGCCCTGAGGCGCTGCACGCAAAAAGAAGGGCGCCTCAAGGGCGCCCGTCTTCAGCCACCGCGCGGTGCGCGGATCAGGCGGCTTCGGCCTTGACGATCACCTTCACCGTGGCATCGATGTCGGCGTGCAGGTGCACGACCACATCGTATTCGCCCAGCGCGCGGATCGGGCCCGCGAGGATCACTTCCGACTTGGCGACGGCATGGCCGGCCTTCGTCAGCGCCTCGGCGATGTCGCGCGAGGTGATCGAGCCGTACAGCTTGCCTTCCGGCGAGGCGTTGGCGCCCAGCGTCACTTCGACGCCGTCCAGCTGCGCCTTGCGGCCTTCGGCGCCCGACAGCAGGGCCTTGGCCTTGGCTTCGTACTCGGCGCGCTTGGCTTCGAACGCGGCGATGTTGGCTTCCGTCGCCGGCACGGCCTTGCCGTACGGGATCAGGAAGTTGCGGCCATAGCCCGGCTTGACGCGGACCTTGTCGCCGAGGCCGCCGAGGTTGACGACCTTCTGCAGGAGGATCAGTTCCATTTTCTTTCCTTCACGTTAGCGGGCCCCGTGGACCCGCAGCGGGTGCTGTCCGTTCGGACGAATCACGCTTGCGCCGCACGGGCGCGGCGCATGCGATCAGTTGCGGTGGCTGTCGCTGTAGGGCAGCAGGGCCAGGAAGCGCGCGCGCATGACGGCGGCGGCGAGCTGGCGCTGGTACTTCGACTTGGTGCCGGTGATGCGGGCCGGGACGATCTTGCCGGTCTCGGTCAGGTACTGGCGCAGGGTGTTCAGGTCCTTGTAGTCGACCTCGGCGATGCCTTCGGCCGTGAACTTGCAGAACTTGCGGCGGCGGAAGAACTTCGAACCACCGTCACTGCGGCCCTTGCCGCGGGGAGTCTTGGGCTTCATCAGGCGGCCTCTGCGCTGTCGTTGTCGTTGTCGGCCGTACCTTCGGCGTCGTCGTCACGGCGGCGGCGTTCACCGCGCTCGCTCTTCTCGTCCTTGCTCTTCAGGATGGCCGACTGCTCGGTCACCGCTTCATCGCGGGCGATGACGAGGTGGCGCAGCACGGCGTCGTTGAAGCGGAAGCTCTCGACCAGCTCGTTGAGCGTGGCCTGGCCGCACTCGATGTTGAACATCGCGTAGTGGGCCTTGACGATGTTGTTGATCGGGTAGGCCAGCTGGCGGCGGCCCCAATCTTCCAGACGGTGGATGGCACCGCCGGCGGCTTCGATCGACGCCTTGTAGCGTTCGATCATCGCCGGCACCTGCTCGCTCTGGTCCGGATGGACCATGAAGACGATCTCGTAGTGACGCATGGGAGGTTCCTTTCGGATGGCGGCCTTGCGGCCGGTCAGCTCCCGGCGGGTGCCGTGGAGCAAGGTCTGCCCGTGGTGGGCAGCCGACGATTATGCGGCGCCCCGGCGATCCGATCAAGCACCAGCGCCGATCGCGGCGGGTGCGACCGGCGCTCAGTCCGGCAGGTCGTCGCGGGTGGTGAAGCTCTCGCCGCAGCCGCACTCGCCGGTGGCCTGCGGGTTGCGGAACACGAACTCCCGGTTCAGCCCGCGGCGCACGAAGTCGATCTCGGTGCCGTCGACATGCGGCAGGCTGGTCGCGTCGACGAGGACGCGCACGCCGTGCTGCTCGAAACTGCGGTCATCGCCGCGCGCCTCGGTGGCCACATCGACCACGTAGGCGAAGCCCGAGCAGCCGTTTCTGCGGACGCCGAAACGCAGCCCCATCCCGCCTGCCTGCTGGGCGATGAACTGGCGGGCGCGCTCGGCGGCGGCGGTGGTCAGCGTGACGGCCATTGCGGGCATCGATCCCATCGGGAGAATTTACGAGTCTAGCCCGGACGTGCCCACACGCTGCGTGAATACCGGCCGCGCGCTATTCTTCTGCGCTTCGATTTGAAGGCATTCCGCCAAGGCAATCCGCGCATGAGCGTCACCAGCATCCAGCAGGCCCTCGCCGGCGAACCGGCACCCGGCAGCACCGTGACCGTCCGCGGCTGGGTCCGCACCCGCCGTGACTCCAAGGCCGGCCTGAGCTTCGTCAACCTGTCCGACGGCTCCTGCTTCGCGCCGATCCAGGTGGTCTGCACGGGCGAATTGCCGAACTACGCGACCGAGGTGACGCGCCTGTCCGCCGGCTGCGCGGTGATCGCCAGCGG
The DNA here is from genome assembly GCA_003449515.1 of Lysobacteraceae bacterium. GTDB lineage: Bacteria > Pseudomonadota > Gammaproteobacteria > Xanthomonadales > Xanthomonadaceae > Silanimonas. Next base: position 3,385 of record DMHI01000160.1, read on the forward strand.
CCGGCTGGTGCCCTCGCAGGGCCAGGGCCAGAGCTTCGAGATCCAGGCCTCGAAGGTCGAGGTGGTGGGCTGGGTGGACGACCCGGAGACCTACCCGATCCAGCCCAAGCCGCACTCGCTGGAGTTCCTGCGCGAAGTGGCCCACTTGCGCCCGCGCACCAACCTGTTCGGCGCGGTCACCCGCATCCGCCACTGCCTGGCCCAGGCCATCCACCGCTTCTTCCACGAGGAAGGCTTCTTCTGGGTCAACACGCCGATCATCTCGACCTCGGATGCCGAAGGCGCCGGGCAGATGTTCCGCATCTCCACGCTCGATTTCGCCAACCTGCCGCGCCGGCCCGACGGCAGCATCGACTTCTC
>DMHI01000105.1 GCA_003449515.1 Lysobacteraceae bacterium
CTCGCATCAAGGGCACCGGGCTGGGCTTCCGCTTCGGTTCGCCATGCGCGCAAGAAGGCCTCGAAGCGATCAAGCACATCGATCTGGTAGTCCTTCAGCGTCATGCGTTGGTGTCCTTCTTCCTTTTCGGCTTCGGCAGGGCCTTGGCCGCCGCCTCGAAGGCCGTGTCCACGGGCGACGGAAGCTCCGCCTGCTGCTGGCGATGCGCGGCGTACTGCCGCTCGGCGTGCGCGATGGCGGCGTCGTGGCTCACCGAGCCCGCATGCGTCAGCACCTCGCGCTCGCCCTCGGTTTGAACGATTCGGAATTTCCGAATAGTTCGTTCAGGTTCAAGCTCAGCGGCGTCGAAGGCGGCCGAAAGGTGCTCGTTCACGGTCGGAACGGAGACCTGGTACAGCTCGGCGATCTGCCGCTGGGTCAGCCAGACCGAATCGCCCGACAGCCGCACCTCCAGCCGGGTGCGCTCGTCCTGCCCGCGATACAGCAGCAGCTCGGAGGGCGGCGGCGGGGCCTCGTCGCTCACGGCGCCACCCGCAGGTGGTAAGGCAACTGCTTGAACACGATGCCGAGCGCGCGCAGCCGCTCCGCGCCGATCGCACAGCGCGCGCCATAGACGACGCGCGGACCCTCGTGCGCCGGCAGGTGCTCGAGCAGCGGCGTGGTGAGCACATTGCCGCCGTCGATCGAACGGTCTTTCAGGATGCCGTTGTAGAGCAGGTACACCGCGCGGCCCTCGTGCACGCCCAGCAGTGGGCTCGCGGTGTCGGCGGCCTTGCGGCTGGCACGGGCGGCGGGCAGGCCCATGCCGGTCTCGATGAACCAGACGAAGCGGCCCAGCTCCGCAAACCGGACCTCGTTGCTGATATGGCCGCGGGCGTCGAACAGGGGTTTGCCAAGCGTGCAGAACTGGAAGCCGCCGCCGAGGCCAGGCACGGCCTCGCCCTTGGCATTGGTGTAGCCCTGCGCGACGCGCTTCACGCGCTCGGCGGTGACACTGCCAGCGATGCCCTCGTCCATCTCGACGAGGATGAAACGGCGGTTGCCACCATCGGCTGCATTCAGCGCGAGCACTGCATGACCCGTCGTTCCTGATCCTCCAAAGGAATCAAGAATCAGATCTCCATTCGACGTCGTGAAGCTAAGCAACTCTTCAATCAGTTCTACAGGCTTCGGGAAATCGAAGGGTCGTCTGCTCTCCGGAAAAATGCCCTTCACCGTGTTCGTGCCAATTCGACCATCGAGCTCAAAAAGACTCGAGAGCTTTGTTCGGTAGTCTTTTGCATAGACCTTCAGCTCAACGAGCTTCGTCTCGTCCTCTCCAAAGATGATTCGACCCTCCTCAAGCAGTCGCTTCATCGTTTCTTCGGGAAAACGGTAGCCCATCATCGGCTGTTGGCATGGGCGGCGAGTCGCGGGATGAATAACGTCGTATCTGTAACCTTCTTTTCCCGGGTTATGGACGCTTCTCATACCCGTATAAACACCGCCACTATCGATGAACTTGTAGTCCTCGAAGGGCCAAAGTTGGTCTTTGTTCGCTCTGAACCACCGGGTGTATGCCGCTTGGCGCTCACTTGCATCCGAATGCTGCTGGATCAGCTGTTCGCCGACCTCCAAGAGCCGAGACTTGATTGCGAGAGTCAGCGATTTCCACTCATTCGGTAGCCGCCTCTTATCGCGGGCGTAGCAGACGACGTATTCGTGCTCGCTGGCAATCTGCGTCGGATTGTTATCAGTAGCATTCTTCCAAACAACGACTCCGACTCGATTACATGCACCAAAGACTTCGTCGCATAGATGCCGAAGGTTTCCGAATTCGTTGTCATCCAAAGAAATCAGGATGACCCCGTCCTCGCGCAGGAACTGCTTCAGCAGCATCAGTCGCGGGTACATCATGCAGAGCCAGCGATCGTGGCGATCGAGCGTCTCGCCTTCCTTGCCCACCACCTCGCCCAGCCAGCGGCGGATCTCCGGGCTGTTGACGTTGTCGTTGTAGACCCAGCCCTCGTTGCCGGTGTTGTAGGGCGGGTCGATGTAGATGCACTTCACCTGGCCGGCGTAGCGCGGCAGCAGCGCCTTCAGCGCCAGCAGGTTGTCGCCCTGCACGATCAGGTTGCCGCTGTCAGCGTCGCCGCAGGAGAGCGCCGGCAGCGGCTCCAGCAGGCGGAACGGCACATCCTTGTGGTGCTTGACGACGGCGTCTTTGCCGATCCAGTTCAGCGTGGGCATTCAGGGTTTCCGGTCACGGGGTGGTGCGTCCATTCTCGCGGCGACGGTCTCGACGGCTGCGACACGGTCACGGCGCGTCCTCCATCAGCGCCTCCAGCCCGCGGGCGGCATTCCAGACGCGCAGCACTTCGATATGGGTGGGCAGGTCGAGGTAGTACAGCAGGTAGCTCTCGAACCCACCGACGGGAAAGAAGCGCAGCGCCGTGGGCAGGCCGGGCACGTGGTGGGCATGGCGCGTTGAACCTGTCGCAGGGTGCTCACCAACAAGCCCCGCGGTGGCCTCCACCGCTGCAATAAAACGCGTTTCCAGCGGGAGACCCCCCTGTTGGCCGTACCAAACGGCCGCGTCGTCCAGATCGCGGCGCGCAGCATCGCGCCAATAGATGGGCTTCACCGATTGCCCTGATCAGCGCGCCGGCGGGCACGCTCGCGCAGCTGGTCGAAAAAATCCGGTTCCTGCGGCGTGGCGGGGCCGGAAGCCAAGCCCTCCGCGATGATGTTCCGCAACGTATCGGCGGCCTGGGCGCGACGATTCTGGCGGATCAACTCGCGGAGGTACTCGCTGGTTGAACCATATCCATGCGCGGCGACCTGCGCGTCGACAAAGGCCTTCAAATCGTCGGGCAGCGAGATGTTCATCGTGGCCATGGCAGCCTCTTATGGCAAAGATTGCCATATGAGCATAGCCCTCTACCCCCCCCCTCGCAAGGCACCGGGCCGCTCAGGCCACCTTGTTGGCTTCGAGGAAATCCTGCGCGAAGCGCTGCAGCACGCCGCCGGCCTCGTAGATCGCCACTTCTTCCGCCGTGTCGAGGCGGCAGCGCACCGGGCATTCGACTTTGCCGCCATCTTTGCGATGCACGACCAGCGTGAGCGTGGCGCCCGGCGTGCGGGCGCCGACCACGTCGTAGGTCTCGGTGCCGTCGAGGCCGAGCGTGAGGCGCGTGGTGCCCGGCAGGAACTCGCAGGGCAGCACGCCCATGCCGATCAGGTTGGTGCGGTGGATGCGCTCGAAGCCCTCGGCCACGATCGCCTCGACGCCGGCGAGGCGCACGCCCTTCGCCGCCCAGTCGCGCGAGCTGCCCTGGCCGTAGTCGGCACCGGCGATGATGATCAGCGGCTGGCCGCGCTCCATGTAGGTTTCGATGGCTTCCCACATGCGCAGCGTCTTGCCCTCGGGCTCGACGCGGGCCAGCGAGCCCTTGCGCACCTGGCCGTCCGCATCGCGCACCATCTCGTTCTGCAGCGTCGGGTTCGCGAAGGTCGCGCGCTGCGCGGTGAGGTGGTCGCCGCGGTGCGTCGCGTAGGAATTGAAGTCCTCTTCCGGCAGGCCCATCTTGGCGAGGTACTCGCCGGCGGCGCTGTTGGCGAGGATGGCGTTCGACGGCGA
>DMHI01000165.1 GCA_003449515.1 Lysobacteraceae bacterium
TCGGCGAGCTTGTCGGCGATCTTGTAGGCCTCGGTGGCATGGTGGAAGGCCGCCACCTCGAAATCGAACTCCTCGGCGAGGTCGAGCATGATCGCCATCTCATCGGCGCGGTAGCAGTGGATCTGCACCTTGATCTCGCCGTTCATCGCGGCCGCCAGGGATTCGAGCCGCAGGTCCTGCGTCGGCGGCTCCTCGCTGTCGAGCTTGTCGAGGTAGGCGCGCGCCTCGATGAAGGCGTTGCGATAGCCGGCGACGTTGCCCATCCGCGTCATCGGTGCCGAACCGCGGCTGCCGTAGACGCGCTTCGGGTTCTCGCCGCAGGCCATCTTCAGGCTCCACGGCGCGCCGGGAAACTTCATCTGCTGGTAGGTCTCGCCGGGCACGTTCTTCAGCACCACCCCGCGGCCACCGATCAGGTTGGCGCTGCCGGGCAGGATCAGCATCGAGGTGACACCGCCGGCCAGCGCGGTGTTGAAGCCGGGATCCTGCGGCCAGACGCCGTGTTCGGCCCAGACCTGGGCGGTCACCGGGTTGGTCATCTCGTTGCCGTCCTGGTGCGCCTCGAGGCCGGGCACCGGGTAAACGCCGAGGTGCGAATGCACGTCGATCAGGCCCGGAGTGACCCAGCGGCCGGAGGCGTCGACCACCACCGCATCGCGCGGCGCATCGAGGCCACGGCCCACGCGGGCGATCCGGCCGTCGCGCAGCAGCACGTCGGCGCCATCGATGCGCGTGCCGTCGCCGACCAGCACGGTGGCGTTGCGGATCAGCGTGTCCGGGGCTTCGATGCGCTGGTAGGTGCTCGGGTAGGGGTCGTCCCCGAGCACGGTGGTTGCCGAGCTGGCCGGCGCGGCGAGCGTGATCGCCAGTGCGGCGGCCAGCAGGGTGGGGCAGGGGTGGGACGGGCGCATCGCGGGCTCCAGCGGAACAGAGCGCCACCCTAGCCCGACACCGTCGCGCATCCAACTAGGCCGAAGGTCATGGGCCCGCCACAGACTACCGGCCGGCGCGTGGCAAAATCCGGGCTTCGGACGACAAGAGAAGGACACCCATGAAGGACAAGAACGAGATCGTCTCCAACTGGCTGCCGCGCTACACCGGTGTGCCGCTGGAGAGCTTCGGCCCGCACGTGCTGCTGACCAACTTTGGCGGCTATCTCGACGTGTTCGCGAAGCTGACCGGCGCCGAGGTGGTCGGCCGCGACCGCCCGATGCCCAGTGCCACCATCGACGGCATCACCATGATCAACTTCGGCATGGGCAGCGCCAATGCTGCGACGGTGATGGACCTGCTCAGTGCGGTGTCGCCGAAAGCGGTGCTGTTTCTCGGCAAATGCGGTGGCCTGAAGCGCAAGAACCAGCTCGGCGATCTGATCCTGCCGATCGCGGCCATCCGCGGCGAGGGCACCAGCAACGACTACATGCCGCCGGAAGTGCCGGCGCTGCCGGCGTTCGCGCTGCAGCGCGCGGTGTCAACGATGATCCGCGATCTCGAGCACGACTACTGGACCGGCACGGTCTACACCACCAACCGCCGGGTCTGGGAGCACGACGAGGCCTTCAAGGACTACCTGCGCAAGCTGCGCTGCATGGCCATCGACATGGAGACGGCGACGGTGTTCGCTGCCGGCTTCGCCAACAGCATCCCCTCGGGTGCGCTGCTGCTGGTTTCGGACCAGCCGATGATCCCGGAAGGCGTCAAGACCGAGGCCTCGGATCTGGTGGTCAGCGCCAACTACGTCGAGCGCCACATCACCATCGGCATCGAGGCACTGAAGCTGGTGCGCCGCCACGGCAAGTCGGTGAAGCACCTGCGCTTCGACTGAAGCGCGCGGCGGCGAGGGCGGCCCGGCCGCCCTCCGATCACCAGATGAAGCGCAGGTGTGTCACTTCAGGGGCAGCACCGTCGGCGATCCTGACGGTGCATTCGAGGGTCTGGGGCGACTCGGTGGCGAGGCCCGCATTGACGACCACGGGCGCGGTGAGCAGTTGGAGGCCGTCGCCGGCATCGGTGGCGCTGGCTGCGAGCGCGGCGAGGTCGAGCTGGTAGGGGTTGCCGCCCGACTGCGTGCGAACCTGCGCGTCGCAGGCTTGCGCGGCGATCTCGGCCGGAGAATCGGCACCGCCGCAGCCAACGAGAAGGCCGCCGGCGAGCAGTGCCGCCAGTGCCGGGAAAGCGCCGCAAGGGGCCGTGCGCGCGCGGGAAAAGTCGGTGGTCATGGGCAGAGTCTCGGCATCGTGGGGCCGGCGGATACCGCCCCGTTCAAGCGTTCAAACGCTTGGAGTGAATACTCTACCGTGGCCGCGAAGGCGACGCCCGCCGCAGCGCAGCGTAGGCCGGTTCCATCCGCTTGGCCGTTCATCAGCGCCCTGCGGAGGGCGGGACCGGCGCGTTCGGGTTGGTGATCGACAGGCCCGCGCCGCGGACGCCGTTGTCGACCCAGTCGATGCGGATGCCGTTGGCGCGCGGGGCGCTGGCGAGGTCGAAGTAGACGGTGATGCCGTTCGCGGTGGCGCTGACCTCGTTGCCCTTCGTCGGCTTCAGCTCGAAGCGGCTGGCGAACTTCGCGTCGACCGCCATGTGCAGTGCGAGGCCCTCACCCTGCTCGGCCATGGCCTTGCGGATCTGCGCCGCGGCTTCGTCGCTGATGGTGATCGTCGGCGGCGTGCGGTCCGGCTCGGCGCCGCCCAGCAGGGCATTCAGCTCGCCGGAATCGAGCATCTGCTCGATGATGTCCGACCCGCCGATCAGTTCGCCTTTCACGTAGAGCTGCGGAATCGTCGGCCACTGGCCGTAGACCTTGATGCCCTCGCGGATCTCCGGGTCCTGCAGCACATCGACATGGGCGAACTCGGCGACGAGGCCGCCGACGATGCTGGACGCCTTCATCGAGAAGCCGCACTGCGGACGCTGCGGGCTGCCCTTCATGAACAGCACCACCTCGTGCGAGGACAGGATCGATTCGATGCGGGCGCGGGTTTCGGCGGAGAGGCTCATGGCGGGGCGGGAGGTCGAAGCGGGAAATGTCCGCATTGTACGCCGCCCGTCCCGTCGGGCCGGGTGAACGCTCGGGTGCCTGACGCTAGGCGGCGCTGCGGATGGCGATGCCCTTGAACTGCCGCAGCATCGCCGCCGCGGCGTC
>DMHI01000182.1 GCA_003449515.1 Lysobacteraceae bacterium
CGGCAGCGCGCCAGAGCCGGCGCTTGATCGGCTGCAGGTCGGCGATACCGAGGGCCGCGGCACGCAGCGCCATCGGCAGCGGTTCGCTGCTGGCGTAGACGCGATGGATGGCTTCGAACGCGTGCGCGGCCAGCGCGTTCTCGCTGCCACGCTCGCGCGCCCAGCGGGCGAGCCGGGCCGGCGTGAGCCCATCGCCGCCACGCGCCTGACCGGCATCGACGGCCGCGAGCAGGGCCGCCACATCGCGCAGGCCGAGGTTCACCCCCTGCCCGGCCAGCGGATGCACCACGTGGGCGGCATCACCGAGCAGCGCGACACGGTCGCGGGCCATCGTCACGGCAAGCTGGCGCTTGAGCGGGAACAGCCGGCGCTCGCCGTCGAGCGCCAGCGCGCCCAGCACCCGATCGGAGGCGCGAGTCAACTCGGCATCGAACAAGGCCACCGGCGCGGCCACCAGTCGCCGCGCCTCGGCCTCGGGCAGCGACCAGACGATCGACACCCGGCCGTCGGCACAGGGCAGCAGGGCAAGCGGCCCACCGGGCAGGAATCGCTGCCACGCGGTTGCCGCATGCGGGCGCTCACCACGCACATAGGCCACCAGCCCCGAGGTGGCGTAGTCGCAGGCGTCGACAGCGATGCCGGCCGCCTCGCGTACCGCCGAGCGCGCGCCGTCGGCACCGAACAGCCAGCGTGTCCGCAGGCGGCGGCCATCGGCGAGCCGGACGGTGACGGTGCCGCCGCCCGCCTCGATGCCCGCGAACGCCGCACCGCGCTCGACACGCACACCGGCCAACTCCGCCGCCGACTGCAATGCCTCGGCGAGCAGGGCGTGCTCGACGATGTGGCCGAGCTGCGGCACGCCCAGCAGGTCGGCCTCGATGCCGAGCTCGCCGCCGCCTGCGGCGTCCCAGACCCGCATCACCGAGTACGGCGAGACCCGACGCGCACGGATCGACGCCCAGACCCCCAGGCGCTCGAGCAGCGCCTTCGCATCCGCCGCGATCGCATAGACGCGGAGGTCGGGGGCGTCGGCGCGCCAGACCGCCGGCGGCGCCGGATCGAGCACGGTCACGTCGGTGCCGCGTTGGCGCAGCCCCAGGGCCAGCGCGCTGCCGACGATGCCAGCGCCGACGACGATGGCCTCATCGGCCGGGCGCGTGGGGCGCAGCGCGCTCATGCGGCCTCCCGCGCCAGCCGTGGCACGCGGCCGCGGAAGCCCATGGCACCGGCAGCGAATTCGGCGCGCAGGCCGGCATCGAGGTTCAGGGCGGCGAACCCGAGGCTGCGGCCGAGGCGGTGCAGCGGCGAGGTGGTGGCGGTGATCCGCGCCAGCCCGTCGCTGAAGGCCAGCGTGCGCTCGCGGTCATCGCGGCGGCGGGCCGTGTAGTCGGCCAGCACCGCCTCGGTGCCGGGATCGACAGCGGCATCGCCGCGCCGTTCCTCGATCGCATCGACCAGGCTGAGGGCGTCGCGGAGACCGAGATTGAAGCCCTGCGCGCCGATCGGGTGGATGGCCTGGGCAGCGTTGCCGACCAACACCAGCCGATCGGCGGTGAGCCGCTCGGCGATGGTGCTGATCAGCGGCCAGGCGCTGCGCTCGCCCAGCTCCGACACACGCCCGGCACGCCAGCCGAAACGCTGCTGCAGCAGCGCGACGAAACCGGTGTCGTCGAGCGCCATCAGCGCATCGGCCTGGTCGCGGGCGACGCCCATCAGGGCACCGTGACGGCCGCCAGACATCGGCAGCATGGCGCAGGGGCCGCTGTCGGTCAGGCGCTCGTAGGCGGTGCCGGGCGCAGCGGCCGAGAGCCGCGCCGAGGTCACGATCAGGGTCTGGCCGTAATCGTGCGTGTCCACGCCGATGCCCGCGCTGGCTCGCAGCGGCGAGTGGGCACCGTCGGCGGCGACCACGAGACGCGCCCGCCAGGTTTCCGCTCCGCCGTCCTCGCGCTGGACGCGCAATGTCCGGCCTTCGCCGTTGATCGTCTCAGCCCGACCGCGCACCTGCCGCAACCCCGGCAAGGCGTCCACAGACCGCTGCAGGGCCGCACCCAGATCGCCGGCCAGCACCACGCCACCGAAGGCCGGACGGCCGAACTCGTCGGCCTCGATGCACAGCCGGCCGAAGTCGCCGCTGCGGCTCACCTCGACGCGCCGGATCGGCGTGGGCGGCGTGCCCAAGCGCGCCAGCACACCGAGTGCCGACAGCGCATTCAGGCTGGCCGCGGCCAAGGCCAGCTTGCGCGGATCGCCGGCAAGCACGGAGCGCGGCGCGGCATCCACCAGCGCCACCGCGAAACCCAGCGGCGCCAGCGCGCAGGCCAGACTGGCGCCCACCAGACCACCGCCCACGATCGCCACGTCGAAATCACGCTGTTCCATGACCGCAGAGGATACGCGCGGCGACCGCCTGGGGCGTAGCGGCGGCGTGGCCGGGCGCACCGCGCTGCCGGGCCGGCGAGCCATCGGCTAGACTCGTGGCCTTCGCTTTTGCTTCCTGTCCGATCCCATGCGCCTTGCTCTCCGCCCCGCGCTCGCCGTGTTCGCCGGCCTCGCCCTCGTCATGGCCGCGACCCGCGTGCACCACTTCGGGATGCTGCCGGACGCCTCGTGGGCGGTGTTCTTCGCTGCCGGCGCCTGGCTGGCCGGCCACCAGCGCTGGGCCTTCCCGGCGCTGATGGCGCTGGCCGTCCTCATCGACTGGTACGTGATTACTGCCGCGGGCCTGAGTTTCTGGGCGCATTACTGCGTCTCGCCGGGCTACTGGTTCCTGCTGCCGGCGCATGCGGCGATGCTGGCCGCCGGCCGCTGGACCACCGCCCGCGGTGGCGCACCGCGCTGGGCGCTGCTGGCCCGGTTCGTGCCGGCGCTGGCACTGGGCATCGTGGCCTGCCACCTGCTCGCGCAGGGCGGCTTCTACTGGTTCAGCAGCAGTGTCGCCGAGCCGACGCTGGCCGGCTGGTGGAAGAACTTCAGCGACTGGCTGCCGGCCTACGCGCAGGTGGCGGCGGGCTATGCCACGCTGTTCGCCCTGATCCATGTCGGCGCGCAGACGCTGGTGGCGGGGCGTCCGGCGCTGCGCACGGCCTGACGCGACGCCGACGCGCGCCACGCCAGACTCTCGACTCCGCTCCGAGGACGTCGCACCGTGGGCAACCGCCTGTCGAAGATCTACACGCGCACCGGCGACGACGGCAGCACCGGCCTCGGCGATGGTGCCCGCGTGTCGAAGGATTCCGCGCGCGTCACCGCCTACGGCACGGTCGACGAGACCAACTGCGCCATCGGCATCGTGCTGGCCTGCGAAATCCCCGAGCCGGTGCGCCAAGTGCTGGTGGCGGTGCAGCACCAGCTGTTCGACCTCGGCGGCGAGCTGTGCATCCCCGGCCACGCGGCGATCTTCGATGCCGACATCGACCGGCTCCAGGACACGCTCGACAACTTCGACGCCGACCTCCCGCCGCTGAAGGACTTCATCCTGCCGGGCGG
>DMHI01000254.1:0-3380 GCA_003449515.1 Lysobacteraceae bacterium
CCAGCGATTCGCTCAGGTTCACAACGCCGTGGCCGCCCGGTCGCCAGTCGCGGTACTCGCGGGCCTGGCCGGGCAGGCGGAAGGCGCCGGTGGAGTGCACCGTGCTGGTGGGGGTGACGAGCCCCTCCTCGAGGCCCGCCAGCGCCACGAAGGGCTTCAGCGTCGAGCCCGGCGGAAAGCCGCCCAGCACGTTGCGGTTGAACAGCGGCCGGGCGACATCCTCGTTGAGCCGGCTGAAGTCGGCGAAGGAGATGCCGCCCACGAACAGGTTCGGGTCGTAGCTCGGCAGGCTCACCATGGCGAGGATCTCGCCGCTGCGCGGGTCGATCGCCACCGCCGCGCCGTGCTGGCCGGCGAAGGCGTCGACCATCGCCTGCTGCAGGGCGATATCGATGCTCAGGTGCAGGTCTTCGCCGGGCGTGGCCTCGTGCCGGCGCAGCACCCGCAATGGGCGGTTCTCGACATTGGTCTCGACCTCCTGATGGCCGACATCGCCGCGCAGCCGCGATTCGTAGTAGCGCTCCAGTCCGGTCTTGCCGATGTGCGGCAGTGCGGCAAAGCGCGATTCGCCCCGCGCCTCCATCGCCTCGACATCGTCGCGGTCGATACGACCGACATAGCCCACGAGGTGCGCCGTGTACTCGCCGAACGGGTAGCGCCGGGTCAGGTAGGGCACCACCTCGACGCCGGGAAAGCGATGGCGGTCGACCGCGAGGCGGGCGATCTCGTGCTCGTCGAGCTTCGATTTCAGCGTCACCGGCTTGAACCGGCGCGCTCCGCTGCGGGCGTTCTCGAAGCGCCGCAGCTCGTCGTCGGAGATCGTGACGCGGCGGCGCAGTTCGGCGATCAGGGCCGGCATGTCGTCGACGCGCTCGGCCACGATGTCGAGCCGGTAGGCCGGCGCGTTGTCGGCCAGCAGCACGCCGTGACGGTCGTGGATCAGGCCGCGCGCCGGCACGATCGGATCGAGGCGGATGCGGTTCTCGTCGGAGCGGGTGGCGTAGTGCTCGTGCAGCAGCACCTGCAGCCGGCCATAGCCCAGCGCCAGCGCGATCAGGGCCGCGCCCACGCCAACGCCGGCCAGCAGCGCGCGCCGGCGGAACTGCTCGCCCTCGGCGGCGGCGTTGCGCAGCGGTCGCGTGCTCCAGCGTCTCATCGCCCACCGCGCTCCCGGTGACGCAGGCGCAGCGCGTCGAGCAGCAGGAACCACCACGGCCAGACCAGCAGGCCCACCAGCGGTGCCAGCATCGGCCCCCAGCCGGGCAGCCCGGCGCCGGCGACCAGCCGGATCGAGGCCATCAGCGCGAGGTCGTTGAGCAGCAGCAGGCCCACCGCCGCCGACTGCTGCCAGAGGGGGAAAAAGCGCAACTGCGCGCGGAACCGCTGCACCAGGAACACCAGCACCGCCATCCGCAGCGCCTGCTCGCCAAGCAGGGTGCCGCCAACCACATCGGCCAGCAGGCCCGCAGTCCACGCCACCGCCATGGCGCCGCGACCGGGTGCTTCGAGCGCCCAGTAGGCCAAGGCCAGCGCGAGCAGGTGCGGACGCAGGCTGTCGAACGGCGTGGGCAGCGGCAGCGCGAGAAAGAGCAGGCCCGCGAACAGGGTGCCGAAGCGCAGCCAGCCGGGCGCGTCACGACTCACGGCGCGGACTCCGGCGGCCCGATGTCGACATCGATCTCGCCGCGCATCACCAGCAGCACCTCGAGCCCGCGATCGAGCTGGGCGGCCGGCGCGGCCTCGGCCACGAGGAAGAGCCGGGTGTCGTCCGGGCCGACACTGCGCACCGTGCCAACCGCGAAACCGGCAGGAAAGCGCCCACCGATGCCCGAGGTCACCAGCAGATCGCCCTCGCGGACATCCGCCGAACGCGGGATGTTGGGCACACTGAGACTGTCGCTGCGGCCGGTGCCCACCGCCATCAGGCGCAGTCCGGTGCGGACGACCTGCACCGGCACCGAGTGGCTGGCGTCGGTGAGCAGCAGCGCGGTGGCGCCGTGCTCGGACACCTGGATCACCTGGCCCAGCATGCCGCCGGCATCGATCACCGCCTGCCCCACCTCGACGCCCTCGGCACTGCCGCGATCGAGCCGCACACGCTGCCGCCACGGATCGAGATCGACATCGACGATGCCGGCCATCTGCACGGCCAGCCGGAAATCACCCTTGCCGTCGAGCAGGGCGCGCAGCCGCTGGTTCTCGCGGGCGACGGCTTCGAGCCGCGCGAGCTGGGCATCGCGGAGCTGCAACTCGCGGCGCAGGGCGATGTTGTCGTCGGCCAGCGCATCCTGCCGCGACAGCGCCGTGCCCGCCCAGCGCCACAGCGTGGCCGGCAACGCGGCCAGACGCCACACCGGCTCCACCGCGGTCGAGAGGGCCGCGCGCACCTTCGGCGAGAGCTCGCCGCGATGGTCGGCCACCATCAGCATGGCCGAGAGGACGATGCAGGCCAGCAGCGGCAGCGTGCCGGCGGCCGCTTCCGAAAGCTTCGGCGCTGGCGAACCGGACTGGATCACGGGAGGCGTGCGGTGTTCGGCGGAGACGCCGCGATCGCGCTGCGAGCGCGGCCGCCGTTCACTCCGGCGAGAAGAACTCGTTGCCGGCCATGTCGACCAGCTCGAGTGCCCGGCCGCCGCCGCGAGCGACGCAGGTGAGCGGATCGTCGGCCACATGCACGGCGAGGCCGGTCTCCTCGGAGATCAGCTTGTCGAGATCCTTCAACAGCGCGCCACCGCCGGTGAGCACGATGCCGCGCTCGGCCACATCGGCGCAGAGTTCGGGCGGGGTCTGCTCGAGCGCCTGCTTCACCGCGGTGACGATGCCCGACAGTGGCTCGTGCAGGGCTTCGAGCACTTCGGCCGACGTGATGGTGACATTGCGCGGCACGCCCTCGGCGAGGTTGCGGCCGGAGACATCCATGCTGCGGTTCTCTTTCTGCGGGTAGGCGCAGCCGATCTCGAGCTTGATGCGCTCGGCGGTGGCCTCGCCGATCAGGGTGCCGTGGCTGCGGCGCACGTAGTTGATGATCGCCTCGTCGAAGCGGTCGCCACCGATGCGCACCGACTGCGAGTAGACGATGCCGTTGAGCGAGATCACCGCCACTTCGGTGGTGCCGCCGCCGATGTCGATGACCATCGAACCGGAGGCCTCGCCCACCGGGATGCCGGCGCCGATCGCCGCGGCCATCGGCTCTTCGATGAGATAGACGTCGCGGGCGCCGGCCTCCAGCGCGGATTCCTTGATCGCGCGGCGCTCGACCTGGGTCGAGCCGCAGGGCACGCAGATCAGCACGCGCGGACTGGGGCGCAGCAGCCGGCTCGTGTGCACCTTCTTGATGAAGTGCTTGAGCATTTCCTCGGTGTAGGTGAAGTCGGCGATCA